>JAGQSE010000473.1 GCA_020439725.1 Acidobacteriota bacterium | reverse complement strand
CCGCTCTCCGACGCCTGGCGTGGCAGCTTGCCCGCGGGTTTCGACCGGCGCGCCGCGGCGGCCCCCGAGCACCCGGCGGTGATCGATCCGCAGGACACCTGGAGCTATGGCGAGCTGCGCCGCGCCGCCGATCGTCTCGCCGCCTGGCTGGTCGCCGAGGCCCTCGGAAGCGCCGACCCGACCGGCTCGGCCCTCGACGAGGTGCCGGCGGTGGCGATCTACGCCGAGCGCAACGCCTCGCTGGTGTGGGCGCTCCTCGCCGTGCTCAAGGCCGGCGGTGCCTTCGTCGTCCTCGACCCGAGCCACCCGCCGGCCCGCCAGGCCGAGTACGCGCGGCTCGCCCGGCCCCTCGCCCTCCTCGAGATCGACGGTGCCCCGGAGCCGCCACCGGAGCTGCTGGCGGCCCTCGAAGGGAGCGTCAAGGCGCGCCTCAAGCTGCCACGGAGACCCCACGCCGAGGCTCTCCTGGCAACGCTCCCCGAGAGCGTTCCCGAGGTCGAGATCCGGCCCGAAAGCCCCGCCTACATCGCTTTCACCTCGGGCTCGACGGGCGAGCCCAAGGGCGTCGTCGGCCGCCACGGCTCGCTCACCCACTTCATCCCTTGGCTCGAGAACACCTTCGGCCTCGATCGGAACGACCGCCACAGCCTGCTCTCGGCGCTGGCCCACGACCCGCTCCACCGCGACGTCTTCATGCCGCTGTGGCTCGGCGCCACCATCGTGGTCCCCGATCCCGAGCAGATCGGCGCCCCCGGCTGGCTCGCCCGCTGGGCCAAGAGCGAAGGGCTGACGGTCCTGAACCTGGTGCCGGCGATGCTCCAGCTCCTGACCCAGCCGCTCCGCGCCGGTGAGAAGGTCGCCGCCCTCGACCGGCTGCGCTACGTCTTCACCGTCGGCGACGTGCTGACCCGCAAGTCGGTGGCCGAGCTCTACCAGCTGTCACCGAGCGCCACCTGCGTCAACTATTACGGCTCCACCGAGACCCAGCGCTCGGTGAGCTACCACGTCCTCGAGCGCGAGTCGACGCTGGCGGCGATGCGGGCGGCCGAGACGGGCCTCGCTGCCGACAAGGCGGTGCTGCCGCTGGGCCGAGGCATCGAGGGTGTCCAGCTCCTCGTCCTGCCGGTGGGTGAGGGTCTCGAGGGCGGCGAGCCGCCGCGGCGGTGCGGCGTCGGTGAGATCGGCGAGATCTGGTTCCGCAGCCACCACATGGCCCTGGGCTATCTGCGCGACCCCGAGCTCAGCGCCAAGAAGTTCCGTTCGAACCCGTGGACCGGCCGCGCCGGCGATCGGCTGTATCGCACCGGCGACCTGGGTCGCTACCTGCCCGACGGCGAGGTCGAGTTCCTGGGCCGCGCCGACCAGCAGGTCAAGGTGCGCGGCTATCGCATCGAGCTCCAGGAGATCGAGCGCGCCCTCGACGCCCACCCGGCGGTGGCGGCGTCGGCGGTGGCGGTGCGCGAGGCCGCCGGCGGCGACCGGCGGCTGGCCGCCTACGTCGTGCCCCGGGCCGGAGAGACACCTCTCCCGGCGGAGCTCCGCGCCTTCCTCGCCGAGCGGCTGCCCGACTACATGGTCCCCGCCGCCTACGGTCTTCTCGAGGCGCTGCCGCTTTCCGCCACGGGCAAGCTCGACCGCCGCGCGCTGCCGCCCCTCGACGAGCTCGAGACCGCGGGTAGCGAAGGCTACGTCGCCCCCGAGAGCGAGGCGGAGCGCGCCGTGGCGGAGATCTGGCGCCGCTGGCTCGAGGTCGAGCGCGTCGGTGTCCACGACAACTTCTTCGACCTGGGAGGCCACTCGCTCCTCGCCACCCAGGTGCTGTCGGAGATGCAGCAGGAGCTGGGGATCGAGGTGCCGCTGCGCTGGCTCTTCGAGGCCCCCACCGTCGCCGGGCTGGTGCTGGCCATCGATCAGCACCGGGCCGCGGCGATGGATGACGAAGCGCTGGGCGAGATGCTGGCGGACCTCGAAGGTCTGTCGGAGGAAGAGCTCGACGCGCTGTTGGCGGAGGACGGCGAGAGCGGGTCCTGACCCGGCTCGTCGAGAACGCAGCAAGGAACGCCCCGAGGACGATCATGAGCGATACGGCAAAACGCATCGAGCAACTGAGCCCCAAGCAGCGCGAGCTGCTCCGCCGGCGGCTCGAGCAGAAGAACGCCGGGACCGCGGCACCGGCACCGGTGGCGTCCATCCCACGCCTCGAGCGCGATCGGACGAGCTACCCGCTCTCCTTCTCGCAGCTCCGCCAGTGGATCCTCGAGGAGCTCGAGCCCGGCACCGCGGCCTACAACCTGCCGGCGCCGATGCGTCTGGCGGGCGACCTCGACACCGCCGCCCTCGAGCGCTCGTTCACCGAGATCGTCCGCCGGCAGGAGGGCCTGCGCACCACCTTCACCGCCGGCGACGCCACCGCCGGCGGCGGCGAGCCGATGCAGGTCATCCACCCGCCGGCGCCGCTCTCGCTGCCGGTGGTCGATCTCGGTGCCCTGAGCGAGAGCGACGGCGAGACCGAGGAGCACCGGCTGGCCGCGGCGGACGCCGAGCGTCCCTTCGATCTCG
>JAGQSE010000472.1 GCA_020439725.1 Acidobacteriota bacterium | reverse complement strand
GATCGAGGACGCCCTGGCCACCCGCATCAACCGTCATGGTGTCCTGCGCGTCAGCTCGCAACGGCATCGCAGCCAGATCGCCAACCGCGAGGCCACCGTCGAGCGCTTCGCCGAGCTGCTCCGCGAAGCCCTGACCCTCGACCCCGAGCGCAAGAAGACCAAGAAGCCCCGCGCCGCCAAGCGCAAGCGTCTCGAGGCCAAGCGGCAGCGTTCCGAAACGAAGCGCCTGCGTTCGAAGCCCACTCGCTGGGAGGACTGACACCGATGACTCCGTCTCCAGACTCGCGCGCAGCCGACTTCGAAGCCCTCGACCCAGCCTTCGAGAAGATCCTCCTCGAACGCATGACCATGCCCGCCTTCAGCCGCCACCTGGGCATGGTCCCCGAGGAGATCCGCCGCGACTACTGCCGCATGGCGATGCCCTACCGCCCCGAGCTCGACCAGCCCATGGGCGTCGTCCACGGCGGCGCCCTCGCCTCGCTCATCGACAGCGTCGTCGTCGGCGCGATCTTTTCGGCCCACAAGGACATCCCCCGGCGGCTCGCCACCATCGACCTCCACGTCCACTACCTCGCCGCGGTGATCCAAGAAGACGTCGTCGCCGAAGCCTGGATCCGCCGCCGCGGCCGCCAGATCGTCTTCCTGGCCGCCGAAGTCCGCACCGCCTCCGGCAAGGTCGCGGCGCACGGGGAGCTGTCGTACTACGTCCAGCCTTGACCGCACTCGCTCGACTCGAAGGAGACGGACCGATGCCCCAGCCTCTTGCACCTTGCCCGGATCGTGGCCTCTCTCGCTACCGCCTCGTCGTCGCAGCGCTGGCGGCGCTGGCGGCTCTGGTGATTCCGCTGACCACGAGCGCCTCTGAAGGGTCGGTAGCGAAGGCGCCGAGCGCCGAGGCCGCCGTGCGCGCCCTGGTCGCCGAGCAGGTCTCGGCGTGGAATCGGGGGGATCTCGATGCGTTTTGCGCCGGGTATGCGGAAGATGCGCTCTTCGTGTCGCCTTCGGGATTGACCGAGGGCCGCGAGGAGGTGCTGGCGCGGTACCGGAAGCGGTATCCGGACCGGGCGGCGATGGGGACACTGGCCATCGAGATCCTGGAGGTCCGGACGATGGGGGAGAGCGGCGGCGAGCCGTCGGGGGTGGTGGCGGTGGGGAAGTGGAGCTTGGGGTATCCGGACAAGGAGGAAGCGTCGGGGCATACGCTGCTGGTCTTCCGGCCGCGGCCCGGGGGCGGGTGGGAGATCGCCGAAGACGCCTCGATGTGAGGGCGTGATGCGGCTCGCCGAGCTACAGACCCCCTGCGCGCTGATCGAGCGCTCCGTCCTCGAACGCAACGTCGCCACCATGGCGCGGCGGATGGCGGAGCTGGGGGTGAGCCTCCGGCCCCACGTCAAGACGCACAAATGTGCCGAGATCGCGCGGCGCCAGGGAGGGTTCCAGGGCGACGCCGGCGGCATCACCGTCTCGACGCTGGCCGAGGCGCGCTTCTTCGCCGGGCACGGCTTTCGCGACATCACCTGGGCTCTCCCCCTCGATCCCGAGCGGCTGGCGGCGGTGGCAGAGCTCCAGCGGGGGCTCGAGGGGCTCCACCTGCTGCTCGACGATCCGGCGGTGCTGGCGGCGGTCGAGGCCTTTGGCAGCGCCCACGGTGTGCGCTTCTCGGTCTTTCTCGAGGTCGATTGCGGCTACCACCGCTCGGGGGTCGATCCCGGTCTCGGCGAGGCCTTCGAGCTCGCCCGGCGGCTCGCGGAGTCGCCGGTGGTCGAGTTTCGCGGTCTCCTGACCCACGCCGGGCACGCCTATCGCTGTCAGGGTGCGGCGGAGCTCGAGGCGGTGGCGGAGGAGGAACGCAGTGTCACCGCGGGGTTCGCGGCGGAGCTTCGTGCCCAAGGTGTCCCGGTGCCCGTCGTCAGCGTCGGCTCCACACCGACCATGAGCCGGGTGCGCGACCTCTCGGGGGTCGACGAGGTGCGCCCGGGCAACTACGTCTTCTACGACCTGCACCAGGAGGCCATCGGCAGCTGCCGGCGCCGGGACATCGCGCTCTCGGTGCTCGCGACGGTAGTCGGCTGCTATCCCCAGAGCGGCCGGCTGGTGCTCAACGCCGGGGCCCTCGCCCTGTCGAAGGACCGCGGCGCCGAGCATGTCGAGGGTTTTCGGGGGTATGGCGCGCTGCTCACCGCCGACGGCTCGCGGGTCCTCGACCACCTGCGGCTGACCGGATTGTCGCAGGAGCACGGCCACGTCCAGAGCTTCCCTCCGGAGCGGGCCGCGGAGCTGCCGGTGGGCAGCCGGGTGCGGATCCTGCCCAACCATTCGTGTCTCACCGCCGCGCTCCACGAGGACTATGTGGTGGTCGACGGCGACGAGGTGATCGAGACCTGGCGGCCGGTGCGCGGCTGGTGAGGGCGTGGTAATCTGCTGGAGATTGTATCTTTGGCTTTTCGTCGATTCCCACGTCCCCATCCAGATCTCACTCGGAGGAAGGTTCCATGGCAGAAGGTAAGAAGGGTCTCAGCCCGTTGGCCTGGGTCGGTATCGGCTGCGGCGCGCTGCTGGTGCTCGGCGGCATCGCGCTGGCCATCGGCATCGGTTTCGTCGGTCACAAGGCGAAGCAATTCGCCGGCAACATGGAAGACAAGCCCGTCGAGACCACCGCCCGGCTCATCGCGCGGCTCAACCCCGACATCGACTACGTCTCGAGCGACGAGGAGTCACAGACGGTCACGCTGCTCAACAAGAAGACCGGCCAGGAGATGACCTTCGACTTCCAGGACATCAAGGACGGCAAGGTGCGCTGGAACACCGGCGACGGTGACGTCGAGATCTCCACCACAGGCTCCGGCGACGAGGGTGGCATCACCGTGACCTCGGACCAGGGGACCGCCAAGTTCGGGGCTGGTGCCACGGGCGACGACGAGCTGCCCGACTGGGTGCCGGTGTGTAGCGGCGCGACCGACTTCGACCTGGTCTATGTCACCGAAGACTCCAGCTCCCGAGCCGGCACCTACAGCATCGCCTGCCCCGGCTCCCTCGACGAGGCCCTCGACGAGTACAAGGTCCTCCTCGAGAATGGTGGCTTCGAGGTCTCTCGGCACGTCGTCAGCCTCGGCGACCAGGGCAAGCAAGGCGTCGTCCAGGGCGAAGACAAGGCCAACAACCGCACCGTCGTCGTCACGCTGACCACCGACGACAGTGGTTCGAAGGGTCTGGTCCAGTACTCCGAGAAGAACTGATCCCCCGAACGCGGTCCCGGCACGACCGCGCCGTGACAACGAAAGAGCCGCCGGCAGCGATCGCGACCGGCGGCTCTTCTTGTATCTCGGGACCGATTGCGTCTCGGGACCCGGCCCTGACGCTTCAGGCGGTGAGGCGGATCACTCGAACGCGGGCAGGGTGTAGGTCCGGCCCTCGTTCTCCTTCTTGAGGTACTCCATCAGCGGCGCGTAGTAGTCGAGCATCGCCTGGGCGTTCAGGTCCTCGCCCAGCTTCTCCTGCATCACCTGGCGCCAGTCTTCGGTGGCGCCGAGCTCGAGGATGCCGTCGAGGAAGTCGCCGACGTCCTTGCGGCCGTAATAGTTGGTCGCCCGTGGGTCCTCGTGCAGGATGTCGCGGGCGATGTGCGCGTGGAGCTGGTGGAGGATGACGTAGGACAGGGCGTAGTCGTAGTACTGCGCCGCGTCGTTGATGATGTGCGTCTTGGTACAGGCGTCGCACAGCTCCTCGCCGCGGTCCTCCGGCGGCTCGATGCCCTGGTACTTGAGGGCGTAGGCCCACCACGCCTTGTTGTAGTCGTCGGGGGTGATGGCGCCGCTGTAGAGGTCGTGCTCGAAGTGGCTCATGAGACCCGCGGAGAAGGGGATGAAGACCACCGTGTCGAGGGCCTCCTTGAGCAGCTGGCGGACCGCCGCGTCACCACCGGTGGCAGCGTCCGAGGGCTCGATGAGACCGCGTTGCTCGAGGAAGGGGCGGTGCAGCGAGACCATCCCCAGGAGGCTGCCGATGCCTTCGTGGAAGGCGCGGTTGGCGCCTTCGCGGAGCAGCGGCGGGACTTCGGGGCGGCTGTAGGCCAGGTAGTAGTAGATGTGGCCCAGCTCGTGGTGGGTGGTTGACCACCAGCGCTGGTTGGGCTCGACGCTCATCAGCGAGCGGACGTCGTGGTCGAGGTCCATGTGCCAGGCGCTGGCATGGTTGTTCTTCTGGTAGCCGGCGCCCGGGGGTACCGGGTAGAGCGAGGACAGGTCCCAGAAGCTTTGCGGAAGCTGCTCGAAGCCGAGGCTGACGTAGAAGTTCTCGGCCTGGCGGATCACCCACTCGGGCTCGTGCTGACCGATCACCGAGTCGAGGTCGAGACCTTCGACGTCGACCGTCGCGGCCCAGTCCTGAGCCCAGCGATCGGGCAGCCAGTGGGCGGGTAGGACGTCGGGGACCGGCACGCCGTAGCGCGCGGCGAGCTCGTAGCGGGCCCAGGTATGGAGCTCCCGGTACAGCGGCCAGATGTCGCGCACCAGGCCTTCGAGGAGCTTCATCATCTCGTCGCTCTTCATCCCGTAGTCGGATACCTGGTAGGCGAAGTAGTCGTCGTAGCCCAGCGACTGGACGGTGCCGTTGCGCAGCTCGACCATCTCCTGGAGGTCACCGCGGAGCACGCCCCCGACCTCTTTCGCGGCCTTCCACACGGCCAGACGCTGATCGAGGTCCGTGGAGGTCTCGAGCAGGCTGTCGATGCCATTGGCGTCGATGGGCTTGCCGTCGACGTGGAAGGTGAAACCGTAAAGGTGCTCGTTGGCGGCGGCCTCGGCGGCGATGCGCCGGGCGACCAGGTCGGGGACGGTCTGCGGGAAGTTGGCGGCGCGGTAGAGGATCGACTCGAGCTGGCGCACCTCGAGGGGCTCTAGCTGGTCCTTGCTCTCGAGATAGCCACGGGTGGTCTCGATGTTCTCGAGGGAGCCGGTGTACGAAGCCAGGGCCTTCTGCGCTTCTTCGGTGCGCTTCAGGTTGGTGTCGTCGCCCTCGACGATGTGGATGTTGCTCGCCCACTCGGCCTCGCTGGCTTCGGTGTAGAGGCGGACGAACTCCTGCGTGTAGGAATCGAGGAAGCCGGCGACCTCGGTGCGCAAGGCTTCGGTGTCGGCCTTGGAATCGGTGCCCTGGCAGGCGCCGAGACCGCCGGCGAGGAGGGCGAGGGCGAGGAGCGGTGCGAACCGGTAGGCCCGGCGGGAGCCTGGGCGGTGGAGACTGCGGAGCATCGGGCGGGTCCTCCGAGAGAGTGGCCAGAAAAATCGGAGCGGCAGAGGCCGCGACGGTAAAGGCGGTAGGTCCGAAAGGAATGTTACCAGAGCCTACGACAGGAGTCGTAGCGGTGGCCTCAGCCGCGGAGGGCGTTCCAGAAGATGCGTGGCAGCTTGAGGAGCGAGGGCTTGCGCTCGAAGTCCGCCAGGGCTTGCGACAGGGGGTAGGAAGTGCGGTGGGTGACGAACCAGGGCGGCTTGGGAAAGGCGATGAACGGAGACCGGAGCACCGCCTTCTGGGGCCGGTCGAACATCAGGGCGTTGTGCACCACGCCCTGGCCCGAGCCGACGTCATAGAGGTCGTGGCCCGGAAAGGCGCCCCACGGAGTGGTCATCAGCGCGAAGCCGACCGCGGCCCAGTGGTTGATGGAGACGGTGCCGTACCGCAGGTTGGCGACGGCGCGGTCGAGGGCGGCCCGGGTTTCGGGGTCGCGGAGCGACGCCGGGTGGACCACCAGCGTGACGTTGAGGGTTCCCCACAGCGTGTCGTTGGCGAAGTCGACGGCGCGATCGAGGAAGTCCGCCGGGGTCTCGGCCTCGAGGGCGGTCTCGCTGAACAAGCCGCAGAAGGCCTCGGTGGTGAAGCACGGGTCGGCGGCGCGTGCCGGATCGACATCGGGGACCAGGCCCCAGGGCAGATCGGAGTCCTCGCCGTCGCCGCGGGGCGCCCGGCCATAGGTCTCGAGCTCCGGGTGTGCCGCCCGGAAGCGCGCGAAGCGGTCGGCGGCGCCGGGGTAGAAGGCGCGCCGGCGGCGAGCCCGGGTCAGGACCTCGCGCACCGCGTCCAGGAGCCGCTGGCGGCGGTCCCAGCCGGCGTGCTGGACGAGGACGCGGGTGGCGTTGCAGTTGAACCCGGCGTTGTTGGTCAGCGAGGAGACGATGTTTTCGGCCTGGTAGGCCAGGTCGCGGGGGCTCCAGGGACCCGGGACGACGATCAGCGGGCTGACGTTGCCGAGCTCGGAGGTGATGGGCTTGTCGATCCGCGGCCGGCGCTCGCGCTTGCGCGCCGCACCCTCGTCGCCGGTTCCGAAGGCGATGGCCTCGACGGTGGCGCCGGAGCCGGTGATGTGGATCTCGTCCACCAGCGGGTGGCGGCACAGAAAGTCACCTTCTTCGGCCCCGCCGTAGACGATGCGGAGGAAGCCCTCCGCCACCAGCGGCGCGAAGCCCTCCTCGAACAGGGGCCCCAGATACTCGTTGACCGGGTGAACCTTGTAGAGCACCACCGCGTCCTCGACGAAGAGCTTGTAGAGGACGTCGGTGGGGCCGATGGCGGAGACGTTGCCCGCGCCGAGGACGAGAGCCAGGCGGCCGGCGTCGACCCCCGGGCCCAGGTCCTCGCCGCGCTTGCGGCGGTAGATCGCCGCCTGGTTCTCCGCCAGCTGCCGGGCGGTCACCCCTGGCTCCATCCAGACGTCGGCATAGACGCCGGGGAAGAACATGCGGTCCCACAAGGAGGCGGGAAAGACCTGGGCGGTGACCTGGCCATCGGGGCGCGTCCTGACCGGCCCGGGGATGGCCGGTGCCCGGCCGGCGGCGATGTCCTCGAGAGAGCTCTGCAGCAGCCGCAGGTTGCGCAACACCATGTAGGGTCCCGAAAGCCACTCCTCACCGCTCACGGGCTCGCCCTCGGCGATGCCCTCGGCCTCGCGGACCGCCCGCTCCCAGCGCTCACCGACCGCCGAAAAGGTGTCGATGAGGCGGCCCAGAAGATGCGCCCGCTGCCCCGGGTCGAGGGCTACCCAGACGGCCCGGTGACGGCTCAGGTCGCCGAGGGCGGTCTCGAGGTCGGTGCGTGACGACGCGGGCTGGGGCGCGTCGGGGGTGGAGGCGGACGGCAGGGAGGCCGGGACGACGGGCGCAGGGGAGGACGGGGCCGAGGTCATGGAGCCTCCGGGCTGAAGACGCGAGGAAGAGGTGCTTGGAACGATAGCATAGGGGCCGGAGCGAGCCGCCGGGGCGGTGTCGGGCAACGCGTGCCCGGAACCGAGCCGACGCCGACCTCAGCCCACCCGGGAGCCGACATGCGAGTCATCGACCAGGCGATCATGAACCGTGTCTTCGACGTCACCGACGAGCTCGGCATCAGCCGTGAAGCGGTTCAGGTGCCGCTGCTGATGGCGGGGGAAGGGGTGGTGCGGTCACTGCCGGGCGGCCGCTTCGAGATCGAGCTCCCAGACACCGACGACCTCGATCCCTTCTTGAGGGCGCTTCCCGGCGAGCTCGCCGGTGCCGGCTGGACCGGTGGCCGCCGCGTCTGAACCAGGCCACCCGAGTGAACCAGGCAACCCGGGCCGCGGCCTCAGAAGGTCATCTTGTAGAGCATCCAGTAGATCGCCCAGCCGCTGGCGGCGACGAAGAGCCAGATGGGCAGGGTGACCCGCGCCCAGCGCCGGTGCTTGCGGTAGTCCTTGCGTCCCAGCGCCAGGTAGATCAGGTAGGCGGCCAGCGGCCCCACCGCCATGGCCAGGAGCACGTGGGGGATCAGGGTGGTGAAATAGACCAGCCGCCACAGCCCTTCACCCTCGAAGGCCTTCGAGCCGTAGAGCGCCCAGCGCGTCACGTAAAGCACCAGGAAGGCGCCGGCGAAGCCGGTGGCGGCGAGCATCGACCAGCGGTGGCGGTCGATGTCGTGGCGACGCTTGATGAAGTACCAGCCGATCAGGAGCGACAGGCCGGAGAGGACGATGGCGGTGGTGGAGAGACGGGTCAACAGCTCGAGGCTCATGATGCTTCCTCTTGGGATCGTCAGGGGCGCAGCACGGGCGGGGCGAAGGCCGGCGCAGAGGGCTCAGCGGCCCTGCGCATCATAGGGCGAGGCGCCGCCACCGCCAAGCCCGGTCTGCCCGTCCGGCGGGCCCCCCGGAAGGAGCCGCGACAGCGCCGCCACCGCGGGGAGATCCGCCGCCGCCCAGTCGAGCTCGGCGAGCTCGCGGGCGTCGAACCAGCCATGGGCCTGGTGCTCGACGGGCCGAAGCTCGCCGGTGGTGGGGTGAGCGAGGAAGACGTCGAGCACGAGCTGGCGACCGCGGGACCATCCCTCGCCCCGGGCCAGGAAGCCCTGAACCTCGACGGCGAGCCCCAGCTCCTCTTCGATCTCGCGGGCCAGTGCCTCTCGCGGTGCTTCGCCAAGCTCCACCTTGCCCCCGGGGAACTCCCACTTGAGAGCCTCGTCCATGGCCGCGGAACGCTGCGCCACGAGACAGCGGCCGGCGCTGACGATGGCGGCGCCGACCACGTGGATCGCCCCCGGCGGGACCGGGGGCGGATCGAGGGTCGAAACGGGGGTGGTCACCGGCGGGCCGAGGCTCAGGCCTCGCCGCCGTCGGCGATCTCGCTGAGGATCTGGTCGCGGCGCCGGGTGGGTAGGCCGAAGACCTCGGCGAGCCGCTCGAGCCATGCTTCCTCCGCCGGGACCAGCTGGCCGTCGGCGCGGGTGAGCAGGGCCGCACACCGGAACAGGAGCTCCCGGGTCGCGGCATCGGGTGCCATGGTGGCAAGCTCCGCGGGGCTCGGGGGGAGCAGCAGGTCCTGGTGAATCTGCCGCTGCTGCGCCTCGTCGAGCCCGGACTCGCCGAGGCGCTCGGTGATGGCCTTCTTTTCCGCGGCAGCGAGCTCACCATCGGCCAGCGCCGCCGCCACCATCGTCCGGACGACGGCGAAGAGCGCCGCGGGGGGTAGCTCCTCCTCGGTGGCCTCCGCGGGTTCGAGCTCCGGCGGGGGTGGTAGCGCAGCGCTCGCCACCCCGCCGTCGTGAGGCGGCGGCGGAGGCGGGGCGGTGAAGGACGCGCCGGGAGGTGGCACGGTGGGCAGGGGCGGCAGCGGGGCTGCCTGCGGCGGTGCCGGTGGCGGACCGCCGATCGGATGGGACGGGCCCTGCCCCGTGCCACCCGACGGCGTCGGTGTCGGTTGTTGCTGGCCGAGCTTCTCGACCGCCAGCGCACCGGCGAGGGCGGCGCCACCGGCCATGAGCAGCTTGCCCGCGCCGATGCGGCGAACGATGCGCCGGGCGTTGAAGCCGGTGGCGTCCTGGATCAGGTCGCCGACGAGACGGTCGAGAAAGCCCATGGCGCTCAGAAGGCGAAGACGATGCCGCCCGTGGCCTCGACCTGGTAGAGGTCGTCGTCGCCGTTGTTGCAGTAGCGGCAGTCGTAGTCTTCGTAGTTGGAGAGGTCGGCGAAGTAGCCACGACCTTCGATGCGGATTCCCACGTGGCGCGAGGGCATGACCTTGAGCCCCACCGCCAGACTGCCGGCGAAGCGGTTCTCGGTCTCGAGGTCGCTGTCCTTGGGGGCCAGTCGCGCCCAGCCGAGACCCGCGGCGAGGTAGGGCTGGACCTGTCCGGGAGCCCACTGCCAGCGGACGCCCGCCTGGTAGTAGCTGACCTCGAGATCGGCGAGGGGAATGTCGCCCGCGAAGACGCCCTCGTCGATGGACAGCTGCGAGTCTTGACGGCTGTAGAGCAGCTCGACGGCGAAGCTGCGGCTCAAAGGAATGTCGAGGGTCGCGCCATAGACATCGGCGTCTTCGATCGTGAAGCGGTCACGATAGCGGTCGAAGACCCGCTCCGTGGTGGTGAAGTCACCGCCGCTCCGATAGCCGCCGAAGACCGTCAGCTCGAGAGAGCCGTCCTGCGCGGCGGCGGGGAGGGCGAGGGCGAGACAGAGGGGAAGCAGGGCCAAGGGGCCGATCAAGCGTTTCATGGAGTCCTCCTAGTGATCGACGGGCGGCGCCGCGGCCGGCGTCGCTGGATCCCGTTTCCAAGTCTAACGGTTTGGTCGCGGGGCGTGTTTCGTCGGGGGTGGAAAACGAGGCTCTGGAAGCGCGGGCCCGCGCCTCGGGGGCCGCCCTAGAGCCGCTCGGCGAGCCAGCTACGGAGGGCGTCCACCGCCGCCGGGCGCAGCTCGTGGCCCATGTCGAATTCGCGGTAGGTCATCTCGACACCGAAGTCGGCGAGGCGGTCGCGGCCCTCGTGGGCTCGGGTGAGCTCGATGAGCGGGTCCTGACGGCCATGGATCTGGAGCACCGGCAGACCCCGCGTTTCCTCGCTCCTGGGGAGTGCGGCCGCCAGCTCCTCGGGGAACCAGGTGGCGAGGGCGGCCAAGCCGCGGAAGCGCTGCGGCTGTCGGAGCGCCAGATCGAAGCCCATCAGTCCACCCTGGCTGAAGCCGAGAAGGACGACGCGCTGGGGGTCGGCGGGATAGAGGCGCAGCGCCTGGTCGACGAAGCTCCGCAGCGCGACGCTGCCCTGGGCGAACTCGACCGGGTTGACCGGGGTCGACGGGCGCAGCGGGAACCAGCCGTAGCCCATCTGGCCGGGGCCCACGGGCACCGTCACCGGGCCCTGGGGGCAGAGCACCAGCGCCTGGCCGTCGGCCAGCAGCGGCGCCAAACCGAGGAGGTCGTGGGCGCTCGCTCCCCAGCCGTGGATCGCCACGACGGTGGGGAACGGGCCGTCGCCGGCGGGGACGTGGGCGGTGTGGAGCAGGTTCATGGGCGCTCTCCGGGAGACCGGCCGACCCGGAAGCCGGCAGGGGGCTTCAGAACTTGGGGATCGAGCCCAGCAGGTACTTGAGATCCTCGTCCTTCCAGCGGACGCCGCCGCCGAAGAAGACCGAGCTGCGATCGCTCTCGAGAAGATCGTCGTAGCCGCCCACCAGGTAGAGGTTGGGGTTGAACTGCCAGCGGCCGTAGATCCGGAGCCGCGGGTCGAGGTCGTCCGAGCGCGAGAAGTCGAAGGCCTCGACCGACAGCCGCAGCCGGCGGTCGAGGAAGTACTGGTCGATGGCGCCGCCGCCGGTGGACTCGAAGAGGCCGGCGCGCAGGTCGGTGTTGTCGAAGCGGAAACCGAACTGCGCCGACAGCGTGAAGTCGTCGTAGGTGCGCTCGGTGGTGATGGTCTGGGTTTCCGAGGTGCCGTCGGGGAAGGTGGTGGTGATGACGTCGGTGCGCGTCTTCGTCCGGCCGGAGGGCGAATCGACCAGCTCGACGTTGTAGAAGCGGTCCTTGCCGGGATCGATCAGCAGGCTCAGCGCGGTGCGCGACTCCTGGGGCTCGGCGAAGTAGGAACCCTCGAGGCCCAGGGTGAACTGCATCCGTGACACCCGTCCGAGGGTGTCGGTGAGCTGGGTGACGCCCTGCTCCACCGACCCCAGCGTCGACACCAGGCTGTCGTGGGCGGTGTCGTCGTAGACCAGCTTGCCGAGGCTGCCCTCGCCGCTGGCGATCTGCGAGGTGATCGAGTTCAAGTTGTCCACCGAGGTCTGGACGCGGTCGGTGATGTCGCGGATGTTGGCGATGCCGTCGTGGATGTTGCCGCGGTTCTCCGCGACCATGGCGTCGACGTCGGTCAACAGGCGGTTCATCTGCTCGGTCAGCCGCGGCAGCTCGCGGGAGAGGGTGGCGGAGAAGGTCTCGAAGTTGCGCACCGTCGAGCCCACCTCGTCGCGGTTGGCGTCGACCATCTCGCGGATGCTGCGCACCGTGAGCTGGAGCTCGGCGATGAGCTCCGACAGGCTGCCGGCGACGTCCTCGCGGTTGAGGGAGCCGGTGAGCTCGCTGATCGAGTCGCCCATCTTGCCGATGCTCTCGAAGGCATCGTCGAAGGACGGCGGGGTCTCGCCGGGGAGCAGCGCGTTCCGGGGCAGTGCCGGAGCACCCTCGGGCCCCGGAACGATCTCGATGTACTTGTCTCCCAGGAGCCCGGCGTTGGCGATGCGCGCGACGCTGCCCTGGACCAGGGGGACGGGGGTGTCGAGGAGCAGGCTGACCCGCGCCTTGCGGCCGTCGAGGGTGACGCCGTCGACGCGTCCGACGCGGACGCCGGCGACGCGCACCGGCGCCTTGTCGTCGAGACCCACCACCGAATCGAAGACCACGTCGACCCGCTGTCCCGCTCCGCCGAAGAGGTTCCAGTCCTCGACCTTGACGATGAGGTAGGCGAGGACCGCCAGGCAGAGGGTGACGAAGATGCCGACCTTGATGACGTTGGACATCGGAGTGCTCCTAGCGGGCTGGCAAACGAGGCTCGTCTCGGTGCGCGGGGGTCATGCGGTCAGCGGTCCGTCCGCGCGGCCTTCGATGAACTGCTGGACCCGGGGGTCCGTGAGGTTCCGGAACTCTTCCGGCGGTGCCGCGGCGATGATCTTGCCCTGGTGGATCATGGCGATCCGGTCACCGATACGGAAGGCGCTGACCATGTCGTGGGTAATGGTGATGGTGGTGCTCTGGAGACTCTTTTGAAGATCGAGGATCACATCGTCGATGGCCGCGGTCATCACCGGGTCGAGGCCGCTGGTGGGCTCGTCGAAGAGCAGGATCTGCGGCTCCTGGGCGATGGCGCGGGCGAACCCGACGCGGCGGCGCATACCGCCGGACAGCTGGGACGGCATGCGGTCCTCGGTGCCTTCGAGGCGCACCAGCGACAGGCACTCGCGGACCCGGTCGTCGATCTGCCGCCGAGACCGACCGCCGGCCCGCTCGAGGGGAAAGGCGATGTTCTGGCGGACGCTCATGGAGTCGAAGAGGGCGCCTTCCTGAAAGGCCATGCCGAAGCGCCGGCGGAAGGTGGTGATCTCGCGGTAGCCGAGGGTCGACAGGTCGACGCCGTCGACCTCGACGGTCCCGGCGTCGGGGGCGATCAGGCCGATGATGTGCTTCAAGAGGACGCTCTTGCCCACCCCCGAGGCGCCGATGATGACCAGCGACTCGCCCTCGGCGACCTCGAGGTCGACGCCGTCGAGCACCACCTTCGGGCCGAAGCGCTTCTCGACGCCCTCGAGGCGGATCTTGATCTCGCGGTCGTTGGCCACGGTCAAAAGAGGATCTTGGTAAGGAAGAAGTCCGCGATGAGCACCGAGATGCTGGCGAGCACCACCGCCTGGGTGGTCGAACGGCCGACGCCGGCGGCGCCACCGCTGGTGTAGAACCCCTTCTGGCAACCCACCACGGAGATCAGCAGCCCGAAGACGGCGGCCTTGATCAGACCCGACATGAGGTCGTTCATCTCCATGTACTGGTAGCTGTTGGCCAGGTAGGTGACGGGGTTCGATCCCATCATCACCACCGACACCAGATAACCGCCGATGATGCCGAGGGCGTCGGCGAGCCCGATCAAGAGCGGCAGGGTGATCACCGTCGCCCAGACCCGTGGCACGACCAGGTAGTGGATGGGATCCGTCGCCAGCACCTCGAGGGCGTCGATCTGCTCGGTGACGCGCATGGTTCCCAGCTCCGCCCCCATGGCGGAGCCGCAACGGCCGG
>JAGQSE010000471.1 GCA_020439725.1 Acidobacteriota bacterium | reverse complement strand
GACCTCGAGACCGCTGTAGCCCAGCAGATCCGTGAGGCCCAGGGGCGCCTCGAGGCCTCGCTGCGGGCGACCCCACCCAACCGCGCCGAGCTGGCCGAACGGTATGGCTTCCTGGCCCAGCTCTACCACACCTATGGGCTCCTTCACTGCGCCGCACCCGCGTACCGCAACGCCATTCGCCTGGCTCCCGGTGACACGCGCTGGATCTACTACCTGGCCAGCGTCGATCGACAGCAGGGCAATCTCGAGGCCGCCCTGACCGAGTACCGCAAGCTCGCGGAGGTCGAACCCAAGAACCTCGCCGCGCACTATCGCCAGGCCGAGGTGCTCCGCGACCTCGGTCGCCTCGACGAGGCCGAGACCGAAATCACCGCGGTGCTCCAGGGCTCCTCGTCCTCCCCCGCCGCGCTGGCGCTCTATGGCGAGATCGAGCTGGCTCTCGAGAAACCCAAGCAGGCCGCAGACGCCCTCGAGCTGGCGCTGGCGCAGGTGCCCGAGGCGAATCGACTCCACTTCCTCCTGTTCCAGGCGTACCGCGCCCTCGGCGACGAAGACCAGGCACGTGCGCACCTGGAGCAGCGGGGCACCGTCGGGGTCAAGCCGCCGGACCAGCTGATGGACGAGCTCGAGAGCCTGCGTGAGGGCGAGCTCGTCCACGTGCTGAGTGGACGCATGGCCTTCGCCGCGGGCCGTTACGAAGAGGCGGCACAGGAATTCGCCAAGGCGGTGAACGCCGCTCCCGAGAGCGCTCGCTCGCGGGTCAATCTGGCCGCCGCTCTGGTCCAGCTAGGCCAGGCGAACGAGGCGGCGAGCCAGCTCACGAAGGCCATCGAGCTCGAGCCCGACAACTCGACGGCCCGGTTCAACCTGGCACAGGTCCTGGCCTGGGGCGGCGACGATGCGGGTGCCGAGGACCAGCTGACCAAGGTCGTCGAGCTAGACCCGGAAGACGTCGCCGCCCAGACCGAGCTCGCCAAGCTCTTGCGCAAGCGCGGTGAGTGGGACGAAGCGTTGACGCACTACGACAAGGCCCTCGAGGTCCAGCGCATGAACGAGGCGGCCCGGTTGGGGCAAGCGGTCGTGCTCACCGAGCTCGGGCGCTATCGCGAAGCCATCGACTCGCTCGACTCGGCGCTGCGCCAGCAACCCGGCCAGGGACGGTGGGCCCATGCTTTGGCGCGGCTTCTGGCAGGGGTCCCGGACCTCGAGCTGCGCGACGGGCCCCGCGCTGTGAGCCTCGCACAGGCCGTGTTCGCGGCTCAGCCGAGCGCCGATCATGCCGAGACCCTGGCGATGGCGCAGGCCGAGAACGGCGACTGTGCGGCCGCCGCCAAGACCCAGGAACAGGCCATCGAGCTGGCGCAAGAAAAAAAATCGGCAAGCGATGAGGGATTCTCCGAGGAAACGGCGCAAGGAATGGATGAAGCCTTGGATCGATACCGCAGATCCAACCCCTGTCGCCCTCCTCGCTGATACGGGACAGCCCGACACCGGAAAGGAGGGACATCCACTGCGGCGAGACCCGAGGCGGATTACCGGGCGGGGATGGCGTCGTACCGAGCACGAAGGTGACGGCGCGGACCGTCGGCCGGCATCCAAGACACGACCAGTGATGCCGCCATCTGATCAACCGCAGTAGGAATCGCAAGGAGATCGCGAACATGAAACCGACCCAGCGCGTACTGGCCTCGACCCTGGCCGCAGCCCTCGTCGCCTCCCTCACCGTCTTCCCGGCGCACGCCGCCGAGCGGACTCGCATCGCCGACACGACGAATTTCTCCGACGGCGTCGCCTTCGACGCTCGCACCAACGCCGGCATGACCCTCACCGTCACCGGCCCGCAGGACTTCGTCGCCATCGAGGAGCTCGCCGCCGGCGCCAGCGCCTTCTTCGACACCACCGGCCTCGCCGACGGCTTCTACCGCTGGGAGCTGCGTACTCAGCCGGCCCTCGACGCCAGCACCAAGGCGGCCCTCGACCGCGCCCGCCAGACCGGTGACGAGAGCACCGTCAACCGCCTCCGCGCCCAGGGCAAGCTGACCTCCGGCGATGTCCAGAGCGGCGTCTTCACCATCCAGGGCGGCGCCATCGTCGACGACACCCTGGTCGAGCACGACGCGGACTCCGCCGGCGCCCGCGCCGAGCAGGCCGGCGACGGTATCCAGGCCGCCAGCGGTGCCGCGCTGTCGAACCTGAGCGACGCCACCCAGGTCATCACCATGGACCTCGTGGTCCAGGGTAGCGAGTGCGTCGGCACGGACTGCTCCACCAGCCCGAGCTTCGGCTTCGACACCCTCCGTCTCAAGGAGAACAACCTCCGCATCAAGTTCGACGACACCAGCAGCTCGGGCAGCTTCCCTAACAACGACTGGCAGCTGACCGCCAACGACACCAACAACGGCGGCGCCAACAAGTTCTCGCTCGACGACATCACCAACGGCAAGACCCCCTTCACCATCGAGGCCGGTGCGGCCAACAACTCGCTCTACGTCGATGACGCGGGCAACATCGGCATCGGCACCTCGGCGCCCGTGGTCGAGGTCCATGTGGTCGACGGCGACAGCCCTGCCCTGCGTCTCCAGCAGGATGCCTCCTCGGGCTTCACCCCCTACGTCTGGGACGTCGCCGGGAACGAGACCAACTTCTTCGTCCGCGACGTGACCGACAGCTCGCACATCCCCTTCAAGATCTTCCCCGGCGCCAACACCAACATGCTGACCGTCACCGCCAACGACCGCGTCGGCATCGCCACCACCAGCCCCGCCGGTACCCTCGGCGTCCAGACCTCCGACGCCAACTCGCTTCCCGCCGTCTACGCCAAGTCCACCGCCACCTCCGGCGCTCAGGACATGCTGCAGCTCGAAGCCACCGGCGACGTCAACATCCGCACCAACTTCACCGGCAACACCGGCGCCACCGCCTGGCTGTGGCGCCAGACCTATCGCGCCAACCAGTACAACCTCGAGCTCGACGGTGGCAACCAGTTCATCCTCGACAACACGGGCGAGCTGACGGTCACCGGCGACGTCAACGCCGTGGCCTTCAACACGACCTCGGATCGCAACGCCAAGGAGAACTTCTCGAGCGTCGAGCCCAACGACATCCTCGACCGCCTGGCCCAGATCCCGGTGCAGAAGTGGAACTTCAAGAACGACCAGGGCGAAACCCAGCACATCGGCCCCATGGCGCAGGACTTCTACGCCGCCTTCGGTGTCGGCATGGATGACCGCCACATCGCCACCGTCGACGCTGACGGTGTCGCCTTCGCCGCGATCCAGGCGCTCAACCAGCGTCTGCTTGACGCGGTCCAGCGCCTCGAGGCGGAGAACAAGACCCTCGCGGAGCGGCTGAGCGCCATCGAAGCGATGGAGCCCTGAGCCTGCCCCACGTCTGGATCGACTCTCGGGTCGACAAGGCGGGTGCCCGACGGGGCACCCGCCGCTTTTTTTCCGCCCTCCTCCCCTCGCCCAGCAAATCCTCCGCCTCGAAGCAGCCGCGGCTCGGGATCGATTTCGTGGGCTGTTTGGAGGCCCTGGCGCACTTCAATGACAAAGTGTTGTAGAGTGCCCCAATCCCCTCAGGGAGCCCGAACCTCGACGGTCTGAGCGACATCCCAGCGCTCTCAGGCCGCTCGCGGACCGGCCGGCGGAAGATCTCCTGTCTCCGGCAACGTCGGCGCGCCGAGCAGCTTCCGCATCGATTCAGAACCCCCAGGCACTCGCCGACGAAAGGAGCCAGTTCGTGCAAGGTCGCCAGCGCATCGCCTCCACCCTCGCCATCGCGGTCCTCCTCGTAGCCTCCGCGGCAACCGCCGCCGAGACCTCCCGCATCGCCGACGTGACGAACCACGTCGACGGCGTCGCCTTCAGCACTGCCAGCCGTGGCGCTCTCACCCTCACGGTCACCGGTCCCGAGGGCTTCGTCGCCCGCGAGGAGCTCACCGCCGGCGCCGAGGCCTTCTTCGACACCACGGGCCTCGCCGACGGTTTCTACCGCTGGGAGCTGCGCACCCAGCCGGTTCTCGACGCCGCCACCAAAGCCGCCCTCGCCAAGGCACGGGCCACCGGCGACCAGAGCATCGTCCAGCGCCTGCGCGCCGCGGGCAAGCTGCCCGCCGGTGACGTCCAGAGCGGCGGCTTCACCATCCAGGGCGGTGCCGTGGCCGACGACAGCCTGATCGAGGAGGCGGCCCCAGAGGGCGCCCGGGCGGACCCCACCGGCGACGGCCTCCAGGCCACCGGTGACGCCGCGCTGTCGAATGTCGCCGACGCCTCCCAGACGATCAACACCGATCTCATCGTCATCGGCAGCGAGTGCGTCGGCATGGACTGCACCAGCTCCGAGAGCTTCGGCTTCGACACTCTCCGGCTCAAGGAGAACAACCTCCGTATCAAGTTCCAGGACACCAGCAACTCGGGCAGCTTCCCGTCGCGTGACTGGCAGATCACCGCCAATGACACGACCAACGGTGGCGCCAACAAGTTCTCCATCGACGACATCGACGGCGGCCGGACCCCCTTCACCATCGAGGCCGGTGCTCCGACCAACTCGCTCTACGTCGACGATGGCGGCCGCGTCGGTTTCGGCACCATGGCCCCCGTGGTCGAGCTCCACATCGTCGACGGCGACTCTCCGACGGTGCGTCTCGAGCAGGACGGCTCCTCCGGCTTCACCCCCCAGACCTGGGACATGGCCGGCAACGAGACCAACTTCTTCGTCCGCGACGTGACCAACGGCTCGAAGCTGCCCTTCAAGATCTTCCCCAACGCCAAGACCGATCTTCTGACCGTCAACGCCAACGGCCGGGTCGGTGTCGGCACCAAGAGCCCCGACGGGACCCTCGGAGTCCTGACCTCCGACGCCAACTCGGCCCCCGCCGTCTACGTCAAGTCCACCGCCACGAGCAGCGCCCAGGACATGCTTCAGCTCGAGGTCACCAGCGACCTCAACCTGCGCACCAATTTCAGCGGCAACACCGGCGGCACCGCCTGGCAGTGGCGCCAGACCTACCGCGCCAGCCAGTACAACCTGGAGCTCAACAACGGCGGCCAGCTGACCCTCTTCGACAACGGCAACCTGACCATCACGGGCACCTACTCGCCGTCCTCGGACCGCAACAAGAAGGAGAACATCTCCGACGTCCAGCCCGAGGACATCCTCGAGCGCCTCGCCCGCATCCCGGTTCAGAAGTGGAACTACATCCACGACCAGGGTGACACGCCGCACCTGGGTCCCATGGCCCAGGACTTCTACGCCGCCTTTGGTCTTGGTGACGATGACAAGCACATCGCCACCACCGACGCCGACGGTGTCGCCTTCGCGGCGATCCAGGCCCTCTACCAGCGCCTGCTCGAGCGCGAAGCGCAGCTCGATGCGCTCGTCGCTCGCAACAAGGCCCTCGAGGACCGCCTCGACGCCATCGAAGCGATGGAGCCCTGAGCCGACGCGGGGCATCGCCCCGCACTTTCGTCCCGCCGTGCAAAGGGCGTCCACTCGCTGGACGCCCTTTCTTCGTTGCACCCTCCGAGCTCGGGCATTGTTCTTGCTCCCGGTTCTTCCCGCATCGCCCCCGGGCCCAACACAGCGATCGATCGGCCACGGCCGATCAACGGCCGGCACGCGGCTCTCGCGGGAGCCTCGACGCCGATTCCCGGCCGCAGGGCTACCCGAGGCAGCCTGTGCGCCACCACCGAGGCCTCTCCGGCCATCTCGTGAGGAACTGTCATGCACCGATCCCCGCTCCGTTCCGTCCTCCACCTCGCCGCCCTCGGCATCCTCGTCGCCCTGCCGGCGATGGCGGCGCCGCTCGTGACCCCCGAGGCCGCCTCCCAGGCGTTGCTTTTCAGACCCGAGACCGCGGGTCTTGCGCTCCAGCTCACCGTCACCGGCCCCGAGGGCTTCGTCTTCGAGCGGAGCTTCACCGGCGACCAGACTCCCGCCCTGCCGACCAGCGGTCTCGCCGACGGGATGTATCGCTGGGAGCTGCGGGCGGACCTCTCCTCCTCGGATGCCGACGCCAGCGGCGAGCGCCGTCGCCGCAGCCGCGCCGAGCTGGCCGGTGGACGCACTCCGGCGGTTGCCACCGGCGAGACGCGACAGCAGGGCACCTTCCGCATCGTCGACGGCGCCCCGGTGCTGCCCGGTGGAGCGGAAGGCGAGGACGCGGCCGCGGCGACGGCCGGCTCTCTCGAGACCGTCGTCGGCGGTCTCAGCCACCTCGCCGACGCCGACCAGGTGATCCTCGACGACCTCGCGGTCCTCGGCTCCGAGTGCATCGGCACCGCCTGCTCGACCTCGGAGACTTTCTCCGGCGATGACCTGCGCTTTCGCGAAGCCAACATCCGCGTCCACTTCGCGGACTCGAGCTCGAGCCCCTACCCCACCAACGACTGGCGCATCACCGTCAACTCGTCGGCCAGCGGCGGCCAGAGCTACTTCTCCATCGATGACGCCGACGCCGGCCGCACGCCCTTCCTCATCGAGGCGGGAGCCCCGACGGACGGGATCTATCTCGACTCCTCCGGGCGTGTCGGCCTGGGTACCTCGACGCCGGCCGAGGAGCTGAGCGTCAAGGTCGGCGACAGCCCGGGCCTCCGCCTCGAGCAGGATGGCTCGCTGAGCTTCACGCCGCAGATCTGGGAGATCGTCGCCAACGAGGCCAACTTCCTCATCGAAGACACCACCCACGGCAGCAAATACCCGTTCCGCATCCGCCCCGACGCGCCCACCGACAGCCTCCACGTGGCCGCCGACGGTGACGTGGCCCTCGGCACCTCGACGATTCCCGGGGACGTCCGGCTCCTCGTCCAGGCCAACACCTCGAGCAACTTCGGCGGTATCCGGGTCCAGAACTCGGGCACCGGCAACATCCAGACCCAGTTCGCCGGCAGCGGCTGGGAGTGGCGCCAGACCTTCCGGTCCGGGGACCTGATCTTCGACTCCCAGGAGGACGGTGCCAACGAGCTCGTGCTCACCACCGGCGGGGTCCTGACCGTCACCTCGGTGGTCCAGACCTCGGACCGGAACCTCAAAGAGAACGTCGCGGCGGTCGACACCGGCGACATCCTCGAGCGGCTCGCCGCGATCCCCATCGAACGCTGGAACTTCACCGAGGACAGCGCGGACACCCCCCACCTGGGTCCCATGGCCCAGGACTTCTACGCCGCCTTCGGGCTCGGCACCGACGACCGCCACATCGCGGCCACCGACGCCGACGGGGTCGCGCTGGCGGCGATTCAGGCGCTTTACCAGCGGCTCCTGGCCAAGGAAGCGGCCATCGACGAGCTACGGCAGCGTCTCGAGGCTCACGACCGGGAGCTCGCCGAGCTGCTCGCCACCGCCCGCTCGACCGAGCCCTGACCTCGCGGCCCCTGCCGGCACCGCCAAGGCGGCCCGACGGCGCTGGCAGGGGCCTTGCTCTCTATGACTCTCAGACTCTCTGGACGGATCCCCGAACGGCGCGGCTAGCGGCATGTTTCGGGGACCCCGGCCTCGCATCCGGGTGGAGGATTCCCGACCGAGGCGCCCACGGAGTGGGCACACTGCCCACGAAACGGGCAACGGGCACCGCCGGTTCCGGCAGGTCCGTCCACAGCCTGAAAGGAGTTTTTGAGTCATGTGTCGATCCCATCCCCTCCCCCTTGCCCTGCTCGCTGTCCTGCTCCTCGCCTTCGGTCTCACCGGCGTCGCCGGCGCCGACGACCTGGCCGGAGTCGAGGTCGATGCCGGTGGACTGACCCTCCAGCCCAAGGGCAGCGACTTCGGTTTGCTGCTCACCGTCTCGGGCCCCGAGGACATCCTCGAACGAAGCCACTTCCGCCGCGGCGAGGCGCCGCGCTTCGACGTCCAGGGCCTGCCCGACGGGCTCTACACCTGGGAGCTTCGGGAAGAGGCCCAGCTCGAGCCCGCCACCCGCAGCGCCCTCGCCGCCGCCCGGGAGAGTGGCGACACGAGCCTGGTCCGACGCCTGCGCGCCGAGGGCAGCCTGCCCACCGGCGACCGCATCCAGAGCGGCAGCTTCACCATTCTCCACGGCGCGGTGATCGAACCCGGTAGCGCCGAAGCGGGCGACCGAGACCCGGTGGCCGCCGACGATGCCGCCCGCACCGGAGCCGTCGAGGCGGCCGCCGAGGAGGCCCTGTCCAACCTCTCCGGCGAGCAGTTCATCAGCGGCGACCTCTACGTCCACAACAGCGCCTGCATCGGCTTCGACTGCCCCACCAGCGGCGGAACCTTCGGCTCGGACACGATCCGGCTGAGCGAGAACAACCTGCGGATCCACTTCGAGGACACCTCGGTCGGCAGCTTCCCCTCGACCGATTGGCGGCTGGTGGCCAACGACTCCGCCAGTGGCGGCGCCAACCGCTTCTCCATCGAGGACTCCACCGCCAACCGGACGCCCTTCACCGTCGAGGGCAGCGCGCCCACCAATTCGCTCTACGTCGACGCCGGCGGCCGCGTCGGGCTGGGCACCGCCAACCCGGTGGTCGAGCTCCACGTCGTCGACGGCGACTCGCCGACGCTGCGCCTCGACCAGGACGGCTCGTCGGGCTTCCAGGCCCAGCGCTGGGACATCGCCGGCAACGAGACCAGCTTCTTCGTCCGCGACGCCACCAACGGTTCGACGCTGCCCTTCCGCATCCAGCCGGGGGCTCCCAGCAACGGCATCTTCATCCTCAACGACGGGGATGTGGTACTCGGCGGCACCAGCGCCGACGCCGACGTGCGGCTCCAGGTCAACGCCAACACGTCGTCCAACTTCGGCGGCCTGCGGGTCAAGAACACCGGCACCGGCAACATCCAGACCCAGTTCGCCGGCAACTCGTGGGAGTGGCGCCAGACCTTCCGCTCCGGCGACCTGATCTTCGATTCGCAGGAGGACGGCGCCAACGAGCTCACGCTCACCACCGGCGGGGTGCTGACCGTCACCACCCTGGTCGAGACCTCGGACCGGAACCTCAAGGAGAACTTCGCGCCGGTCACCGGCAGCGACGTCCTCGACCGTCTCGCCGCGCTGCCCATCCAGCGTTGGAATTTCAAGGAGGACACCACCGACACCACGCACATCGGTCCCATGGCGCAGGACTTCTACGCCGCCTTCGGCGTCGGCGCCGATGATCGTCACATCGCTGCCACCGACGCCCACGGCGTCGCCCTGGCCGCGATCCAGGCCCTCTACCAGCGGCTCGAGGAGAGGGAGGCGCTGCTCGAGAAGGTCCTCGAGCAGAATCAGGCCCTCGCCGAGCGCGTCAGCGCCCTCGAGGCGATGGAGCCCTGAACCCGGCCCGACGCTGATCCAACCAGGACGGCAGGCACCCGCAGGGGTGTCGGCCGTCCGTTTTACCGCAAGTCGTCGCACTGTAGACACGGAAACGGGTTGCAGAGCGAACCGAGGTCGCATACAATATTTCGTTAATGTAAATCGCAGGGAGCTTTGGAGGGCTCGGCGCTCCGGGTCGTCGTGGACTCGAAGAGCGAAGACCCCGAGCCAGCGAGTGTCGGTCCGGTGGAGTGCCAGGCTCCTACCCCACCCTCAAGGAGGACTGTCGTGAAGCGAAGCCTACTGATCCTGTCCCTAACCCTCGCCGTCGGGCTCGGGCTCTGCCCCTGGAGCCTGTCGGCGGCCCCGTCCAATGACATCGTCACCGTCCAGTACTACGCTGCCGGTATCGAGTTCCGACCGCTCATCGAGCACAACGGCATGACCTTGACCGTCACCGGTGGTCGCTGCTTCACCTTCGAGGACCATTTCGACGCCAACAAGGGCGGCATCCTCGACGCGCGTAGCTTCGCTGACGGCACCTATCGCTGGGAGGTTCGTGCCCTCCCCGCCATCAGCGGCTCCCTGCTGGAGCAGATCGCCGACGCCCGCGCTCACGACGACACCCAGTTCGTCTGCGACCTCCAGGACGAGGGGATCCTGCCGCCGCGGGCTCAGGTGCAGAGCGGCTACCTCCGGGTCTACAAGGGCGCCGTCCTCGACCCCTCGGTCCAGGAAGACCGCCTGACCGGTGACGAGACCGAGCTCGAGGCCGACGTCGAGGGCCTGTCCCCGGCCGCCAACGCCTCGCGCCAGATCTCGACCGAGCCGACGCTGACCAACCTCTCGGCCGCCGACTTCGTGATCAACGACGACCTGATCGTCGACGGCAGCGCCTGTATCGGCTTCGACTGCGTCAACGGCGAGAGCTTCGGTTTCGACACGATCCGCATCAAGGAGAACAACCTGCGGATCAAGTTCGACGACACCTCGACGGCCGCCTCCTTCCCGCGCAACGACTGGCAGCTGACCGCCAACGATTCCGCCAACGGCGGCGCCAGCAAGTTCTCGATCGACGACGTCACCGGCGGTCGCACGCCGTTCACCGTCGAGGCCGGTGCTCCGAGCCACTCGCTCTACGTCGACGACGGCGGCCGGATCGGCAGCGGCACGTCGACCCCGTCGGTCGAGATCCACACCATCGACGGCGACACCCCGACGCTGCGCCTGCAGCAGGACGGCTCGTCGGGCTTCCAGCC
>JAGQSE010000470.1 GCA_020439725.1 Acidobacteriota bacterium | reverse complement strand
TCGCGCGCAGATAGACCTCGGTCTTGCCCGCCCCGGTCATCCCCTGGAGGAGGAAGGGGTGATAGCCACCGGCGGCGACCGCCCCGGTGAGAGCCTCGACGGCGGTCGCCTGGTCGGGACGGAGAACGATCTCCCCCCCGATTCGTGACGGCGCCAGGACGTGCTGGTCGAGGGAAAGCCGCTCGGCCTGGGTGAAGCGTCGGAGGACGCCGAGCTCGGCCAGGCGGCGCAGCACGCCGGCGCCACAGCCCACGGTCTCCGAGATCTCCGCCGCCGTCGCCGGCCGGCCGAGGGCATCGAGGTAGTCGACCACCGCCACACCGGGCTTCGATCGGCCGCAGGCGGCCCGCTGAGCCTCGCGGTCCCCCGGCGGTAGCTCGTAGGCGGTGAGAAAGCGTCCACCGCGCTCACGAGGATCCTCGATCACCACCCGACCGGCCGCCGCCAACGCCTCGAGGGCCGCCGCCTGGGAGCCCCCGAGCACCTCCTGGAGCCGGCTCACCGTCGTCGGGCCGGTCTCGAGGAGCGCCGCCACTACCGCCGCTTCGGCGTCGCCTCGGGGTGGGGCGAGGGCGCCGGCGTCGGTGAGGCGGATGCGCCGCTGCCCCCAGCCGGGAAGCTTGGCCGGGAGGATGGCCCGCAGCACCTCGCCGAGGGGCGCGCGATAGTAGTCGGCGGTGAACCGGGCGAGCTGGAGGAGGTCCGGGGGCAGCAGGGGCGCTTCGTCGATCAGCGCCTCGAGGGGTCGCGTCCGGACCCCGGCCGGCGCCTCGACCCCGACCTCGACCACGACCCCGGTGACTTTCCGGGGTCCGACCCGGACGCGGACCCGAATCCCCGGCTCGACCAGCGCGGCGAAACCGGCGGGAACCTCGTAGGTCAGCGCCTGGGCCAGGGGCATCGGTACGGCGACGGCGGCGAGCAGGGGGCCCTCCCCCGCTCTCGGAGCGGCGCTCATGAGCGAGGCCCCGGGCTCAGCGGTGAAACGCCCTGCGGCACTCTTCGGAGCAGAAGGCCTCGTCGTCGCTCCGGCCCGGGGGCCGCGGGAAGTGGACGCCGCACCGCGCGCAACGCACCAGCTCCCGTGGTCCGACGGCCTCCTGGGAACCCCGCGGGACGGCTCGAGGGCTCGCCGTGGAGTCCAACAGGCGCCTCAGCCGGCGCATGAGAATCTCCACCGCCAGCCAGACGAGGATCAGCAGGATGACCCACCGAAGCAGCATCGAGGCTCGCTACTAGCCGGCGCTGCGCCGGCGGTCGAGCTCGGCCTCGAGCCTTTGCAGGTCCGGAGCGTCGGGGCGCAGGGCACGCATCTCCGCGACCACCTGGTCCGCCGCGTCGAGATTGCCCTCGTCGATCCCCAGGACGATGGCCTTGTTGAAGCGCGCCAGCCAGTGGTCGGGGTCCTTGGCGAGCGCCTTGTCGAAGGAGGCCACGGCGTCGTCGAAGTCCCCCTGGGCGCGGTAGCAGATCCCCAGGTCCGAGAGGACGTCGGCGTCGTCGGGGCGGAGCTCCAGATAGTGCTCGTACAGCTCGATGGCACGGGTCCAGTTGGAGATGTCGAAGTTGGCGTTGGCCAGGCCGAGCACCGCGTCGGCGTCGTCGGGGTTCTGGGCGACGCGTTCCTGGAGCTGGCGGACCGCGGCGACCGCGGGGCCGGACCCCGCACCGGGCTGCGGCGCCGCGGCACCACCACCTCCGGTCATGGGACCTCCGCCGGCCGCCGATGGCTCGCCGGTGGCCTCGGTGGCGCCGTGGACCCGCAGCGGCGGTTGGACCTCGGCCATGCGCTCCTCGAGCAGATAGCCGGCGATGAAACCGGCGAGAACGCCGATGACCAAGTACAAAAGATTGTCGCGATTCACGGTGTCTCCTCGGAAATGGACCCCACGGCGCCGCGGGGCTCGATCTTCTCGGCGGTCCACGATCCGCGGGCGGGACCGCCGCTCGACAGCTCGGTGGCGGTCCAGGTGCCGTCGATCCGGCGGCGTGCCGGATCGAGCTCCCCCTCCCACACGCTGTCGAACCCGCGGCGGGCGTCGATGCGCTCGAGCCGCAGCTTGCCCCCGGCATAGGTGCCGCGCAACGAGCCGCCTTCGCCATCCTTGATTTCATAGGTACCGGTGACGAGGGTTCCCGACATCCGGAGCACGAGCTTGCCCTCCTGCCGTTGCGGCGAGAGGCTCAGGTTCCAGGTACCGCTGACCGGATCGACCTGGACCGCCTGCGTGCCACGCAGCTGGTCGATGCGTGCCGAGAGCAGCGCGGTCCGACGGAGCCGGTCGTAGAGCCGGCGGCGGATCGCTCGCGCCTCGCCCTCGACGGCGGTCCAGCGCTCGCGCGCCGTGGTGTATTCACCCTCGAGGTTCTCGAAGCGCTCCACCGAGACGGTACGGCCGTCGATTTCCTGGTCGAGGGCCGCCAGGGCGGCGTCGATCTCGTTCTGA
>JAGQSE010000469.1 GCA_020439725.1 Acidobacteriota bacterium | reverse complement strand
TCCCGGTGGTGCCCTTGACCCCGCGACAGCGGAGCTCCTTGAGACGGTGGCCGACCTCGTGAAGATCGAGCAGCAGGTCCTGGGCCCACAGGCAGGCGCGCTTGCCGACGGTGGTGAGCTGGGCCGGCTGGAAGTGGGTGTAGGCGAGGGTGGGTTCCGCGGCGTGGGCGCGAGCGAACCCGGCGAGCCCCTGGAGGGAGGCGACCAGGCGCCGGCGGAGGAGCTCCAAGGCTTCGCGCATCAGGAGCGCGTCGGTGTTGTCGGTGATGAAGGCGCTGGTGGCTCCCAGGTGGAGGATGCCGCCGGCCCCGGCGCCCGGATCGGCGGCGTCGGCCTGCTCCTTGAAGTGCCTGAGGTGGGCCACGACGTCGTGGCGGGTCTGGGCCTCGATCACGGCGACCCGGCCGAGGTCGAGATCGCCGGCGACGCGGCGAAGCGCCGCCAGCTGGCGGTCGGTGATCGGCAGGCCGAGCTGCTGCTGGCTCTCGGCGAGGGCGATCCACAATCGCCGCCAGGTGCGGTAGCGATGGCCGGACGTGAAGATCGCGGCCATCTCCCGCGAGGCGTAACGCTCGTGGAGAGGGTTCTGCGGCGTCTCGCTCATTCGCCGTAGTCTACCTTGGTTCGCCTTCGGGACCCGACGCGGTGGCGCCGCCGTCCTCGGGCGGTCGTGGCGCCTTGCCGAAGGGGGCGTCCTCCGCGCGTTCCGTGGGGATCTCGGCGCCGAGCTCGCTCTTGATCGGGGCGAGCTCGGGCCGATCGGCCAGGTTGGTCCACTCTTCGGGATCGGCGTCGAGGTCGTAAAGCTCCTCGTCGCCGGAGCCGTAGCGGATATACCGCCAACGCTCCGAGCGCACCGCGAAGTCACGGCGGATCATCGACAGGGCCGGGGTGCCGCCGCCGAGCTTCGGGTCGCGCAGCCAGGGCACCAGGCTGTTGCCCTCGAGAGGGTGCCCGGGCAACGGCTCCTCGGCACCGACCCCCAGGAGCTCGAGGAGCGTGGGGTAGAGGTCGAGGAGGCTCACCGGCCGGTCGCAGACCGCTCCGGCGGGGGTGACGCCGGGGGCGACGACGATCAGCGGCACCCGGGTGCCTTCCTCCCACAGACTGCCCTTGCGCCAGTGCATCTTCTCGCCCAGGTGAAACCCGTGGTCGCTCCACAGCACGATGATGGTGCGGTCGCGTCCCGGGCTCCGGTCGACGGCGTCGAGCAGGCGCCCCACCATGGTGTCGGCGAAGCGGATCGCCGCCAGGTAGGAGACGACGCCGCTACCCCAGGCGCCGGCCTCGAGCACTGCGCGGTGGTCGCCCTCCGGATCGGCGATGTTGCGCCCACGCTTGGGGATGTCCTCCAGGTCGTCGGTGGGGACCTCGGGGAGCTCGACGGTCTCGGGGTCGAGGCCTTCGAAGTACTCGCGGGGCACGAACCATGGCAGGTGCGGCTTGCTCAAACCTACCGCGAGGAAGTACGGCTGCTCGCCGTGGTCGGCGATCCACTCCGACGCCCAACGCACGACGTGGTCGTCGGACATCGCCGAGTCGGGGAGGTCGAGGGGACCCCAGTCGAAGAAGCGGTCGCTGACGATGCCGTTGATCGGCCGGCCGTCGGGCTCCGGATCGTGGGCCGGAGGAAACCGCTCGTCCCAGCTCGGAGCGTCGGGGTCGTGGAGGACCTTGCCGGCCTCGGCGGTGACATAGCCGGCGGCGCGCAACCGTTCGGGGAGGGTGATGATCTCCGGGACGGCCAGCCGCAAGGGTTGGCCATTCCAGTAGATCCCGGTGGTGCTGGGCCGGAGCCCGGTCAAGGTCGCGGCGCGCGAGGGGTTGCAGGCGCTCGCCACCGAGTAGGCGTGGGTGAAGGTCACGCCCTCGGCGGCCAGACGGTCGAGGTTCGGAGTCCGGGTCTGGGGATGCCCGCCGAGCGGACCCACCCAATCGTTGAGGTCGTCGACGGCGATGAAGACCACGTTGGGGGGGGAGGGTGGTTCCCGGCAAGCGCCGAGCGACACCGCGAAGCCGGCGGCGAGGAGAGCGAGGATCCGGCGCGGCGGGAGGTGGAACCAAGTCCTGCGGAGGAGTTCGTGAATGGGCTGGATCATGGGTGCCAGGCGCGGCTCTGAGGGAGCCGGACGCCGGGGAGAGACTCTAGCAGCAAGCCGGTGCCCTGCTATGATCTCCCCGCTCCATGGTTCCGGAGCGTCCCGAGGCAAGTACACCATGACCTTACGAGTCGAATCGGAGATCGGGCGCCTGCATCGCGTCCTGGTCCATCGTCCCGGCCGCGCCATCGACTGGATGGTGCCGAGCATGATGGAGCGTCTGCTCTTCGACGACATTCTCGACACGCGCGGCGCCCAGCGCGAGCATGACCGCTTCTGTGCCGTCCTCGAGAAGGCGGGGGTCGAGACCATCGATCCCGAAACGCTGATCGCCGAAGCCCTCGAGGACCGCTCGGTGGTCGACTGGGCGCTCTCCGAGCTGGTTCGCGATTACGGTCTGCCGGAGAGCCAGGCGCGCTCCTTCGAGAAACTCGAGCCTGGAGAGCTCGCCGCGGCGCTGATCCGCGGGGTCCGCGCCGACCGCAGCCAACCCGAGGACCGCACTCCGAGCTTTTTCCAGCTCGCGCCGCTGCCCAACTACTTTTTCCAGCGTGATCCCCAAGTGGTGCTCGGCGACCGGGTGCTGATCTCGGCCATGGCCACCGAAGCGCGTGAGCGCGAGCCCTTCCTCTCTCGGCTGGCTTTCGAGCACCATCCCGCCCTCGCCGGCAGCAGCGAGATCTTCGAGATCGATACGCCGGCGTCGTCGGCGCCGGAGCACATCCAGGGCTATCCCTATCCCAATCTCGAAGGCGGCGACGTGCTGGTGGCGAGCTCCGAGCTAGTGCTGATCGGAATCAGCGCCCGCACCAACCTCCTGGGTGCTGAGACCGTCGCCGAGTACCTGCGCTCGCGGCGCACCAGCTTCCGGCGCATCTTGCTGGTCCAGCTGCCGCTCAAGCGGTCGTACATGCACCTCGACACCGTCTTCACCTTCATCGACCACAAGGTCTGCTTGGGCTACCTGCCGGTGGTCGACCCGGGCACCGCGGAATCGGCGCGGGTCTACGAGATCGATCTCGAAGCCGAAGAGCTGAGCTTGACGCCGCGGCGGTCGCTGCGCCGCGCCCTCGCCGACCTCGGTCACGAGGTCGAGGTCATCCCTTGTGGTGGTGCCGAGGATCTCCTGGTGCAGCAGCGCGAGCAATGGACCGACGGTGCCAACGCCTTCGCCGTGGCGCCGGGCGTCATCCTGCTCTACCGCCGGAACCGCCGGACCCTGCGCGAGCTCGCCCGCCATGGCTGGCGGGTCCTCGAGGACCGCGAGGCCCTCGGGGATGGCGTCGAGCTCCTCGGCCAGGGGCCGACGGTGATCGCGCTCCGGGCGAGCGAGCTGTCACGCGCTCGCGGTGGGCCCCGCTGCATGACCATGCCCCTCGAACGCGATCCGGTGGGCAGTTCTTGAACGCCTCGGGCTTTCGTACCGGCCCCCGTCGCTTTAGGTCCCTTTTCGACAGGCCCCTTTGAACAGGAGAGCGAGCCGCATGTCCCAGCGCCACCTGATTTCCATCCACGACCTGCCCACCGAGGAGGTGCGGCACCTCCTCGCGCTGGCTGCGGAGGTCAAAGCCGAGCCGGGACGATTTGCCAAGGCTCTCGCCGGCAAGACCCTCGGCATGATCTTCCAGAAGTCCTCGACCCGCACCCGGGTCAGTTTCGAGGTGGGGATGTACCAGCTGGGCGGGCACGCGCTCTTCTTGTCGAGCCGCGACATTCAGCTGGGTCGCGGCGAGACCGTGGCGGACACCGCTCAGGTCCTGTCGCGCTACCTCGACGGCATCATGGCGCGCAC
>JAGQSE010000468.1 GCA_020439725.1 Acidobacteriota bacterium | reverse complement strand
CTCCGCCCGGTCGCGGTTGGCGCCGGGAGTGCCGACGGCGACGTCCTCCTGCCGTGAGATGCGCGCCAGGAGGCTGGTGAAGGCCGCCAGCAACACCATGAAGCGGGTGGCACCGGCGCTCCGGGCGAAGGCGTCGAGCCGCGCCGTCGAGGCGTGGGCCAGGGGCCGCTCGAGGAGCGTGCCGCGCCAGGTCTGGACCGGCGGCCGTGGCCGATCGAGGGGCAGCTGGAGCACCGGCACCCCGGCGAGACGCTCGCGCCAGTGGTCGAGCTCCGCCGCGAGGACCTCGCCCTGGAGCCGCTCTCGTTGCCAGGCGGCGTAGTCGGCGTATTGCACCGGCAGCGGCTCGAGGGGCGAGGTCTCGCCGGCGCGGAACGCGGCATAAAGGGTCTCGAGCTCGCGGAAGAAGACCCCCACGGACCAGCCGTCACCGGCGATGTGGTGGAGGTTGAGGACCAGCCGGTGGCGCTCGGGAGCGAGACGCAGCACGCGGACCCGGAGCACCGGTCCGCGCTCGAGGTCGAAGGGGCTCGCAGCCTCGCGGCCGGCGAGGTCGTCGGCTTGCTCGGTCGCGGCCCCCGGCGTCAGCGCCGCCAGATCGATCCAACCCAGAGCCACCGGCCCCGGCGCCGCCGGCCGCTGCCGCGGCTTGCCGTCGACCAGGGTGTAGGTCGTGCGGAGCACCGCATGACGGCCCACGATCTCGCCGAGGGCGGCTTCGAGGACGCCCGCGTCGAGGCTTCCCTCGAGGTCGTAGGCGGCGGGAATGTCGTAGATGGCGCTGCCCGGCTCGAGCTGGTCGAAGAACCACAGTCGCTCTTGGGCGAAGGACAGCGGCGCGCCGCCGGCGGGCACCGGCCGGGGTCTGATCGGCGGCCCGGCGGCGCCCTCCTCGGTCTCGAGGCTGGAGGCGAGCTCGGCCAGCGTCGGATGCTCGAAGAGACGGCGCAGCGGCACCTCGACCCCGAGGGTCTGGCGCACGGCGGCGACGACCTGCGCCGCCAGCAGCGAATGGCCGCCGAGCTCGAAGAAGCCGTCGCGAATGCCGACCCGTTCGACGCCCAAGAGCCGCGCCCACAGCTCGGCGAGCATCTCTTCCACCGGGGTCCGCGGCGGGGCGTAGACGGCGCGCGGCGCGCCCCCGGTGACCAGGGCCGCCAGCGCCTTGCGGTCGACCTTGCCGTTGGGCAGCTGGGGCAACGCCTCGAGCACCGCGAAGGAGGTCGGCACCATGAACTCGGGCAGGCGCTCCGACAGCCGGCCGCGGAGCTCGGCGACGCTCGGCGGAGCCGCCTGCCCGTGACCCACATAGCCCACCAGCCGCCGTTCGCCGCCGGCGCCCAGAGCCAGCACCGTCGCCTCCGCCACTCCCGGGCAGGCCAGGAGCACTGCCTCGACCTCGCCGAGCTCGATGCGGAAGCCGCGTACCTTGACCTGGTGATCGATGCGACCGAGGAAGTCGAGCTCGCCGCCGGCCCCCCAGCGCACCAGGTCGCCGGTGCGA
>JAGQSE010000467.1 GCA_020439725.1 Acidobacteriota bacterium | reverse complement strand
ATCGCGGGCATCATCCTGACCATCGGCATGGCCGTGGACGCCAACGTGCTCATCTTCGAGCGCATCCGCGAAGAGCTGCGCGCCGGGCGGACGGTCAAGTCCGCGGTCGACTCGGGCTTCGGCAAGGCGCTGTCGTCGATCCTCGACGCCAACATCACGACCCTGATCGCCGCCCTCTTCCTTTTCGAGTTCGGTACCGGACCGATCCGTGGCTTCGCCGTGACCCTCTCGGTGGGGATCTTCGGCTCGGTGTTCACCGCCGTCTTCGTCAGCCGGTGGCTCTTCGACCTGTGGCTGTCGCGCCGCCAGCGCGTGGAGCGTCTCTCCATCTAGGACGGTCCCGACCGGTCGTGGTGGGGTGAGGGGGCCCGTCGGGCCCGCCCCACGGGAATGCGGCCGCCGGTTCCAAGGAGCGAGACATGCAATTTCTGACCGATACCAAGATCGACTTCATGCGCTACCGGGTGGCGCTCGGGATCATCTCGGCGCTACTCTCGGTGCTCAGCCTGGTCCTCGTCTTCTCGCTGAAGAAGCTCAACATCGGCATCGACTTCGCCGGTGGCACGCAGGTGACGGTGCGTTTCCAGGACGAGCCCGACCTGCAGGAGCTGCGCGATATCCTCACCTCCGCCGGCTTTCCCGAGGCGCGTCTGCAGCGCTTCGGCGCCGTCGGTCAGCACGAGGTGCTGATCCGTACCGCCACCGTCAAGGGGAGCGAGGAGGGGTCAGCGGAGACGCTGCTCGAGGCTCTCGACGGCAGGTACAACGCCGGCTCGACCAAGGACTTCGACCTCAACCGGCAGGGCGCCGACGCCCTCGCGGCGATGCTCTCGAAGGCGGATCCCGACGGTGTCGTGGCTCCGCAGGAAGGGCTCACGCCGGAGCAGATCGAGTCCGCCCCGCACTACGTCGACATCGCCAACAAGATCCTCGCGCTGCGCAAGGCCGACGGCCTGATCCATTCCTGGGACCAGATCGAGAGCCTCGACGGGGTCAGCCCGGCGGTCGTTTCGACGCTGCGCGAGCGCGCCGAGCTCGGTCAGTACGCGCTGCTGTCGGTCGAGAACGTCGGCCCTCAGATCGGTAGCGAGCTCAAGTCCAAGGGCATCTGGGCCGTCATCCTTTCCCTCGGCGGCATGTTGCTCTACATCGCGCTGCGCTTCGAGCTGCGCTTCGGTGTCGGCGCCGTGGTGGCGAGTCTCCACGACGTCACCGTGGTCCTCGGGCTCTACGCTCTCCTGGGCTACGAGTTCAACCTGACGACGATCGCGGCGTTCTTGACCCTGGTCGGCTACTCGGTGAACGACACCGTGGTGGTCTTCGACCGCGTTCGCGAGAACATGCAGCGGATGCGCCGCGAGTCGCTCTACACGGTCCTCAACTTGAGCCTCAACCAGACCCTGACCCGCACGATCATGACTTCGGGCACCACGCTCATCGTGGCCGCGTGTCTGTATTTCTTCGGTGGCGAGGTGATCCGCGGGTTCGCCTTCATCCTCACCGTCGGTGTGATCATCGGTACCTACTCGTCGGTGTATGTGGCGAGCCCGGTGGTCCTGGCCTGGGAGCACTACTTCGGTAGCGGGGCGAAAGCACGGAAGGCCGTGGCCTCACGCTGACCTGGCGGCCAGGGCGGGTCCGGCGCACTTGCGACCGGGCCCCTCGGGTTCGGGGCGACGACCCGGAACCACGTCGAAGGCGGACCTCCGGGTCCGCCTTTTTGTTGGTCGCCGCCACGAGACGAGGGTGTCCTGTCGGGAACCGCGGTGGCTGCCCTATAATCGGCCGTCTCGGCGTCGTCGAGCCGCCGAGGCAACGTGGGAGATCGCGCTTCGCCGATGCACCTCCAGCCCCCGCCGCCCGTACCGGTCACCAAGATCGAGAGCCTCGATCCGGTCCTGGAGCGGCTGGAAGCCCAGGGTCGACCCTTCGACCCGGACCTGCTGCGCCGGGTCTACGGGTTCTCGGCGGACATGCACCGTGACCAGGTGCGGCGCTCCGGCGAGCCCTATCTCTTCCACCCGCTGGCGGTTTCCTACCTCCTCGCGGATCTCAAGTTCGACCAGACCTGCGTCGCCACCGGGCTGCTCCACGACGTCCTCGAAGACACGCTGACCACCCGCGACGTGCTCGAGAAGCGCTTCGGCGCCGAGATCACCGAGCTCGTCGACGGGGTCACCAAGATCGGTCGCCACGCCTACGTGCGCCGGGACCAAGCGCAGGCGGAGACCTTCCGCAAGATGATCCTGGCGAGCGCCAAGGACATCCGCGTCATCCTGGTCAAGCTCGCGGACCGTCTGCACAACATGCAGACCCTCCAGCACATGTCGCCGGAGGCTCGGCGCCGGATCTCGCGCGAGACCCTCGAGATCTACGCCCCCATCGCGCACCGCCTCGGCATGGCGAAGGTCAAGGGCGACCTCGAGGACCTGGCCTTCTACTTCCTCTACCCGCACCAATTCGCCGAGCTCCACTCGAAGATCCAGGAGAAGGTCAAGCTCGGCCAGGAAGAGGTCGAACGCCTGCGCGAGCGCTTTCGGCGCACCCTCGAGGAAGCGGGGATCGAGGCCGAGATCGGCTTTCGGGTCAAGCGCTACTACTCGATCTACCAGAAGCTGCGCCGACAGGGCATCGACATCTCGCGGCTCTACGACTACCTGGCGTTTCGCATCATCACAAGCACCGACAAGGACGTCTACGCAGCCCTCGGTGTGGTGCACCAGAACTGGCGGCCGGTCCCTGGGCGGTTCAAGGACTACATCGCCATGCCCAAGCCCAATCTCTACCAGTCGTTGCACACGACGGTGGTGGGGGAGCGCGGGCAGCCCTTCGAGGTCCAGATCCGTACCCGCGAGATGGACTTGGTGGCGGAGGAGGGCATCGCGGCCCACTGGCGCTACAAGGAGGGCAAGGGCGAGAACCTCGCCAGCGACCTCAACATCCTGTGGCTCCGCCAGCTCCTCGAGTGGCAGAAGGAGATCCAGGATCCGCGCACCTTCCTCACCACCCTCAAGATCGACCTCTATCCCGACGAGGTCTACGTCTTCACGCCCAAGGGTGAGGTGCTGTGCTTCCCGCGCGGCGCGACGCCCATCGACTTCGCCTACAAGGTGCACACGGAGCTCGGCCACCACTGCGCGGGAGCTCGGGTGAACGGCAAGCTGGTGCCGCTGCGCTCGACCCTGACCAACGGCGACATGATCGAGATCTTGACCAGCCCCAACAGCGCGCCGAGCCGGGACTGGCTCAACTTCGTCGTCACCTCGCGCGCCAAGAGCAAGATCCGGCACTGGCTCAACGCGGTGCAGAAGGAGCGCGCCGTCGAGATCGGCCGACCCTTGCTCGAGAAGGAGCTGCGCAAGTACAAGGCGAGCCCCAAGAAGGTCTACGACGGCAAGGCGATGGCCGAGTATCTCGAGCAGGAGGGCATGTCAGGGGTCGAGGACCTGTTCAGCCGCATCGGCTTCGGCAAGACCTCCCCCAAGCACGTCGTGGCCCGGGTCCTGTCCGAGGCCCAGCTGGCCGAGCCGGCGGAGGAACCCAGCCGGTTGCGCAAGGTGGTGCGCAAGATCTTGCCCTTCGGCAGTGGTCCGATCCTGGTCAAGGGGCAGGGGGACCTGCTCGCCTTCCTCGCCAAGTGCTGCAACCCGGTGCCCGGCGAGGACATCGTCGGCTATGTGACGCGGGGCCGGGGAGTGTCGGTGCACTCCACCGACTGCCCCAACGTCCGCAACCTGCTCTACAACCAGGATCGCGAGATCGAGGTCCAGTGGGCCAAGGACGACGAAAGCCGCTACCGCGTGACCGTCGGCATCGAGGCCACCGACGAGCCGGGGATGCTCGCCAAGCTCACCGAGGTCATCGCCAAGCTCGACAGCAACATCAGCCATCTCGAGGCGGAGACGGTGGAGCCGGGGTTGGGGCTGATCGAGGTGGTGGTCCAGGTTCGCGACCGCAAGCACCTGGAGAAGATCCTGAAGGCCCTGCGCTCGATCCCCGGGATGTCGCGGGTCGAGCGCCGGATGAGCTCGGGCAACGGTGCCCGCGCGCTCCCCTGACGGT
>JAGQSE010000466.1 GCA_020439725.1 Acidobacteriota bacterium | reverse complement strand
GCGGGATCGAGCCGTCGCGCGAGAGCCCCGAGCCGTTGAACACCGAATAGGACTTCGGATCCAGCCCGAGCGAATCGAGGTATTCGCGCATCACCACCACGCCCGCGGCGGTGGTTCCGGCGCCCTTCGCCTTCGCACCGACGGCGCGCAGCACCTGCTCGGCCATGAAGTTGCTGGAGTACTTGTTCATGTCCATGAGGATCGTGGTCAGAGGCGGAGAGTCGAGCCACGCGAGGGGCTCTGCGCTCTCGGGTGCGACACCGGTCTTCGTCTTGCCCGTCACCTCGATGCCCCGTTCTTCGAGGATCTCGCGGAACGCCGCCCCGACGCCGTCGACGGAGTCGAGATCGAGGATCCGGCCGCCACTCTCCTCCACCGTACGCCCCAGCGATTCGTATTCCCGCGCATATTCCGCCGAGCTTCGCCAGGAGGTCGTCAGACTCGGGGGCGAGCCCGCCGGCGCCCCCGGCCGGTAGGGCAGGCGCAACCAGTAGACCAGTGCCTGCGAGCGCCGCGCCACCGCCGCCACGGCCGAGGCGGAGAGGACGCTGTGCGAGTCGATGCCGTCGGAGAGCAGGATCACCACCCGCCGCCCCTGCCGCTGCTCGAGCTGTTTGAGCGAGAGGTAGAGGTGGTCGTTGAGCGCCGTACCGCCGCTGGCGCGGACGCGGTCGAGGCCGGCGGTGAGGACCTCGGGGAAGGTGGTGAAGGGCGTCCGGTGGAGCACCCGGTCGGAGAACACCACGAGCTTGCCCTCGTCGAGGGTCTTCATCCCCTCGAAGAAGGCGCGGGCACCGCTCAGGGCCGCCCGGAGCTTTTCTCCCGCCATGCTGGCGCTCGAGTCGAGCATCACCACCGCCGTGAACGGGATGTCCCCGCGGGCGAAGGTCACCCGTTCCTGCGGCTCGCCCGCCTCGAGGATCCGGAATCGGTCCGGCTGGAGGTCGAGCACGCGCTCCCCGTCTTGCCCGGTCACCGTCACGTAGAGCTGCTGCAACCGGATCGAGATCTTCTCGTCGATACGCATCCCCGGTGTGGTCAGCGTCGAGCTGCCGGTCGAGCCGTCGGCGCCATAGGCGACGACAAAGAAGTCATGGCTGTCGACGTCTTCCCCCAGGTCCACCGAGACCTCGTGGGGTGGCCCCTGGGTCTCCCCAACCACCAGGCCGTCGACGTAGAAGACGACGCGTTCGATAGGCTGCTGAGCCACCACCACCGCCTCCACCTGGACCTTGCCAAAGGCCGGCTCGAAGGCGTTGGGCCGGTCGAGGGTGACCGAGATCTCGTTCTGCGCCCGCGCGGCGCCCGCCGCCAGCAGAAGCCAGGCACCCAGGGCGACGAAGCCACTGCGGCATCGCCGGGTCCGCTGTCCCCGACGGACTCGACGGCACGAGCTCATGGAGCCTCCTCCCGATCGGTCGACGATTCGGTCGACGCATTTGCCGATGCTTCGGTCTCGGGCCCGGCAGCTGGGGCCCGGCCGTTGAGCCGCAAGATCACCGGCGTCAGCACGGCTCGCGTCTCGTCGACCCGCGTCTCGAAGCGGCGATAGCCCTCGAGCAGCGCCCAACGGGGCCAGCGGCTGTAGCGAAACCGCGCCGTCGGCCCGGCCCCGGGGAGGTCCGACGCCAGCGCTTCGACCAGCGCCGCCGCCGCCGCCGGTTGGCCCAGCCGATCGAGGAGAGAGGCCAGCTGGAGCTTGGGCCGCGGCTCTTCGGGGAGGTCCGTCAACGCCCGCCGTAGCCAGGCGACCGCCTCGGCGGGACGGCCTGCCTCGTCCTCGAGGGTCGCCCGCTCCTCGAAGGCGATGGTTCGCACCCAGGTCGGCCGATCGGCCTTGGTGCAGGCCTCGAGCAGCTCCGCGGCCTGTTTCACGGCCCCGGTGCGCCGCAGGTTGACCGCCAGCCGAAGCTGGGCCTCGGCGCTGTCGGGGCGAAGCTTGAGCAAGCGACGGAGGTTCCCCGCCGCCCCCGGATAGTCACCATAGGCCTCGTCGAGGACCGCCAGACCCAAGAGGGCGGCGACGTTGTTCCCATCGAGATCGAGAGCTCGCTCGAAGGCCTGACGCGCGGCCAGACTGGCGCCGATCTCCTGCAAATAGCCCGCGATGTTGGCCGTGAGCTCCGCGACGTCGGCGGCGGCCCCGGCCGGGTCCTCGGCGCGCTTGACGTAGAGCTCTCCCAGACGAACGACGAGCTGCCGCGAATGCACCGCCAGCAGGAACTCACCGCGGTGGTGGTAGCCGCGATAGAGCTGCTCGTGGAGCCACAGGAGCGGCAGCAGCACGCGGGGATCGCCACCCGCCGCCTCGACCGCCTGGTTCGCCGTCTGCGCTTCTGCCTGGGTCAGCCGCGCCATCCGGACCGGGGTACCGTCCCCGACCTGGCTGCGCTCGAAGTCGGCGACGCTGGCCAGCGCCTCGTCGGGCGTCTCGCCGGTGAGCGGCAACAACGCCTTGGCGTAGGCGGTCCTGAGCTTGGCCCCGTCGTCGAGAGCTCGCCCACGACCCTCCGGCGGCGATCCGAGCAGCTGGTCGAGACGGTCGGTGCCTCCGGCAGCCGCGACGAACCACGGCGGCGCTCCGGGTCCTGGCACCAGCCGCAGCGGACGCGCGGGCGCTTCGCTGTCGCCGGTCTGGAGCAGGTACTCGCCGGCGTCGAGACTCGGTGCCGGCAGGCTGGCACTCGAGTAGCCGGCGACCTTCGGACCGCTGCCGGCGACCAGCCCGACCTCGTACACCGGCTGCCGGTCCTCGACGTCGAGCAGCCGACCGGCGGCGGGAGGTTCGCCATCGAACAGGATCGAGATCTCTGTGCCGGCAGCTCGCACCGGGTGCACCGCCGGCACCCACCAGCTCCCCTGGGCGAGCCATGGCGGTCCGCCGCCCACCGTCGGCGTGGCGCCGGCCCGGTCCGGCTGCCGGACGACGATCCAGGGGGAGACGGGCTCGAGGACGACGAAAGGGATCGCCTCCACCTGCGCCTCGGTCGTCTCGGCGGGAGCCTCGCCGGGGACGTGGACCGGAATCGCGGTGAGGGCGAACCTGTCGGCTCGGCGCTCGAGGACCAGGATCCGGACGCTGTAGTCGCCGGCCCCCAGGGCCATGCGCCCGAGGAACTTGACTCCACCGCTGGCGAGGGATGCGAGCCGTGTCGGGTCGGCGATGCGGAAGGCCTCGGTGAGGTAGCCGCGGACCCCGCCTTCGGCATCGAGGGCATAGGCGTAGATCTCGACGATGACCGGTTCCGCCAAGGGTTGTGGTCCGTCCGCTCCGTGGGAGGCGGCCGCGGTCCGGTCGCCAGCACCGTCCCCCGGACCCGCGACCAGACCCGCGCCGTCGAGCTCGACCACCAGGTCGACCCCGCCGCCGGGCCGAGGAAAGGCCCCAAATTCGCTCGCCAGACCACCGCCCTGCTGGCCGCTCAGGATCAAGGCGACGGCCCGGGTCTCGATACCGCCGGTGGAGACCGAGTCGAGGATCTCGAGGACCGGCGGCGGTGGATCGCCGGCCGGCGAGGCCGTGCCGGTTTGCGCTCCGGCCGGGCCGTTCAAGGCCCCCAAGAGCAGGAAAAGACCGGCCCCGAGAAGCCGGCGCCGCACGGACCCCGCCTGGCTCAGAGGGCGCCCTCCGCAGGACCCGACGCCGCCGCCAGAGAAGGCTCCGGCGAGGGAATCTCGACCTCGAGGGCCACGGTGGAGTCGACCAGCGAGAGCTCGTCACGGACGGTCACCGCGACGCGCTGCTTGCCCGGCCGCATCAGCATCCGGACCCCGCAGGCGGCGTTGCGCCCCATGGCGACGAGGATCTCCGAGTTGACGATGCGCACCGGGCAGACGTGCTTGTTGACCCGGGACGTTCGCCCCATCTCGTCCCGCGCGGCGATGTACAACGAGATCCGGCCATCGTGGAACCGCTCGCCGGGCAGGAGCACCAGGCGGCCCAGCGGGATGCTCACCAGCATCGGGACCTCGTAGGTGCCGTCCTCGCGGGCCTGGGTCTCGCGCACGTCGAGACCGATGGCCAGCGGGTTGTCGCTGGCGTCGAGGACCAGCGCGGTGAGGGTGCGCTCCGAAAGACGCTCGTCTTCGGTCTTGTCGCGGAAGAAGCGCCGATAGCGCAGCTTCCAGCCCTTCTCCGGCTGTTTGAGCTTGACCGTGATGCGCCGCGGCTCGCCGTCGCCCCGCAGCTCGGCGGCGTAGCCCAGCGCGTAGACGTGGTCGAAGTCGTCGAGAACTCCGGTGAGCGTGGCGCCGAGCACCGACGGCGAGAAGGCGGTGCGGCCACCGGTGCCCTCCGCCATGAGCTCCATCGAGTCGTGGCGGCTGGCCTCCTCGAGCGAGGAGACCTTCGACATCCAAGCGTTGTGGAGGCGGCTGTCGGCGCCGCGCAGGGAGGCCGGCGGTGGCACGCTCAGGGTGTAGAAGGTCACCGACGCGGCGTTGGCGTCGGCCACCATGTGCTGGAAAGCGTCGACCGCCGTGTAGCGGCTCGACTCCATCCCCGCGGAGGTGATCGGCGCGACCCTGGAGAGGATCTCCACCTGCCGCTCCCAGGCCTCGAAGAGATCCTCCCCGGGACGGAGCGGCAAACCGTCGCTGGCGTAGAGCACCGCCTTGCGGCCACCGACACCGGCCAGGGTGTCGACCAGGTGCTCGAAGACATCCACCGTCGCGAGCACCTGCTGCAGGCGCTGCTGGCTGTAGGCGCGGATCTGCGGCAGGATGCTGCGGGCATCCCCTTCGATCCCCTCGGCGAGCTCCCCCTGGGAGATGTCGGCCGTGCCGCCCTTGGTGTGGAAGAGCCCGCTCCCGGCCTCGACGTTGATCTCCGCGATCTCCTCGAGCAGCTGTTGGCGCTCGAGCTCGAACTGCGAGCCGTCCACCGAGCGTTTTTCGAGCCGGTCGAGGGCGGCGAAGACCTCGCGCGGCGATTGGGTGAAGCCCTGCTCGATGAGCAGCTCGCGATCGTTGCTCACGACCATCACCCTCATGTCTCGGCGCCACTGCTCGGTCAGGAAGGTGCGGAGCCGCGCGAAAAGGTTGCCGCGGTTGCCCGCGGTGAGGTTGGTGTCGTCGACGAAGACGACCAGATTGAGGGATTGGGCCGGGGGCTTGGGCTGCGGCGGCGCCTCGACGCCGGGCTCCACGGGCAGCGTGTCCAACGCTTCGCCGGTCGCGTCGCCACCGACGGCGTAGAAGTTGGTCACCACCACCGGCCGGCCGTCCTCGAGCACCTCGAAGTCGTCGGCGGTGAGACCCGACACCGGACGCCCCTCGGCGTCGGTGACCAGGGCCTCGACGTTGACCACGTGGACCTCGGTCCGGTCGAGGAAGATGGCGGGGCCGGGCAGGTCCGGGTCCTGCGCTGCCAGCGGCGCGGCGGCGAGCAACGCCGAGGTCCAGCAAAGCAGGCGGTGCGGGACGCTCATGACGACCTCCCTTCGCCCGGCGCCCTCGGCGGGAGCGGGCGCGGCAGCAGTTTCGGGACGCTAGGACTCCGACCTCGAAGTCTATCAGGGCCCACGGGGTGCGAGCCGCGGCGCGGCGGCAGCCCTCGGTGCCACGGAGGACGAAAGTCCGCTCGGGGTTTGACCGTCTGCGCTGATTTTTCTAGGCTACGCCCTTATGGAGTGGACAAGGTGACCGCTCGCGGCGTCACCGAGCAGCGACAAGCCTCGGCCCTCGAGCCGCCGCAGTGGGTCTTCGATCTCGTCCCCGGTGCCCTCGGGGCCTGGGAGGAGTCGGGCCCCGAGCTACGCGTGCGCGCCGCCGAGACCGGGGGATTCAAGGTGGTCGAGGTGCGCGTCCCCGGCGCCCTCGAGCTCGAGGCGGCGCGCTTCGAGGCGGCCTGCGCCGCGGCCTATGGCGAGATCTTCCGCCGGCTTCAAGAGACCCCCGCCTGCCACCCGGTGCGGATGTGGAACTTCATCCCGCGGATCCTCGATCCCCTGGGTGAGGAGCGCCACCGCTACATGCACTTCAACTTTGGCCGCTACGCCGCCTTCTCCGATGCCTTCGGCACGGGCGACGCTTTTCAGCGGGCGATTCCGACGGCCTCCGGTGTCGGTCATGACGCGTCGGAGCTCAAGATCGTCTCGCTGTCGGCGACGGCTCCCGGCGTCGCGGTGGAGAACCCGCGACAGATCGCCTCCTACTGCTACTCCGAGCGCTGGGGCATGCTTCCCCCGTGCTTCGCGCGGGCGACGCGCATCGCGGGTCCAGAGGGCGAGCCGCTCCTGCTGGTGGGCGGCACCGCCAGCGTTTGCGGCGAGGAGAGCGTCCACCAGGGCGACCTCGATCTCCAGGCCCGCGAGACCTTCCTCAACCTGGCGGTGCTGATCCACGCCGCCGAGGGCCGGCCGGCGGGGCCGCAACCGACGCAGCAAGCCGCCGCCGATCTCCTGCGGCGGTATCGGCGGCTGCGCGTCTACTACGTCCACGGCCACCACCGCGCCGCCGTCCAGGAACTGGTCCGACGTCACTTCCCCGCCGACACCGAGGCCGAGCTGCTCCAGGCGGAGCTCTGCCGCCCCGAGCTCCTGATCGAGATCGAAGGCTTCGCCCGCCTCGAGCCCCTGGAGACACGGAGCGCCACGGAGCGGCCGTGACACTCTCCCGCGCCGATTGCCTGGTCATCGGTGGCGGCCCGGCCGGTGCCACTGCCGCCCGCCAGCTGGCCCTTCAAGGCCTCGACGTCGTGGTCCTCGAGAAGGACCGCCACCCGCGCTTCCACGTCGGAGAATCCTTCCTGCCCCGCTCCCTCGCCCAGCTCCGCGAGCTCGGACTCGAGGATAGGCTCGAACGGCTGCCACGGGTCCAGAAGCTGGGCGCGGAGTTCCTCGAGGGCCACGCCGGCTCCGAGCCGTCGCGGATCTGGTTCCGCGACGCCCTCGGTGGTGGCGAGCCCGAAGCCTTCAACATCGCCCGCGCCCCCTTCGACGCGATGCTCTTGGACGCCGCCCGCGAAGCCGGTGCGACGGTGCGTGAGGACACGCCCGTCCGAGAGATTCTCGAGCTCGCCGACGGCGCCGTGCGGGTCGCCACCGCGGACGGCGAGGTCGCGGCGCGCTACCTCCTCGACGCCAGCGGTCAGGGCACGATCCTCGGTCGCCACCTGGGCACCCGGCGGGTGTTGCCGGCCCTCAAGAAGGTCGCCTACTTCGGGCACTTCCGAGGGGTCGGGCGGGCCGAGGACGAGACCGGCGGCTTCATCTCGCTGGTGCTGTGCCGCGAAGGCTGGTTCTGGCTCATTCCCCTCGACGAGGAAACCACCAGCATCGGACTGGTGCTGCACCACGGCGACGCCCGGCAGCTGCCGGTGCCCGCATCGCAGATCCTCGGCTGGGCGGTCCGCCGTTGTCCGGTGATGGCCGAGCGCTGCGCCGACGCCGTCTTCCCCGAGAGCAACGGCGTCACCGCCGACTTCAGCTACACCTGCGCCCCCTACGCCGGACCGGGCTACTTCCTCCTCGGCGACGCGGCGACCTTTCTCGATCCGATCTTCTCGACCGGCGTCTGTCTCGGGATGATGGGTGCGGTCGAGGCCGCGGAGCATGTAGCGGCGCTGGTGCGCGGCACCGGCGCCGACGCGGCCGCGCGGCAGCAGGACTACTCGCGCTTCGTCGAGCGTTCCTCGCGCCCCTTTTTCCGGCTGGTGGAAGGCTTTTACCAGCAGAGCTTCCGCGAGCTCCTGCTGAGCGAGAGCGGTCCCCTCGAGGTTCACCGCGCGCTGGTCGCGGTGCTCGCCGGTCACGTCTTTCCCCGACCCGCCTTCGCGCTCCGCTGGCGCCTCCGACTCTTCGAGCTCTTTGTCCGGCTGCAGAAGCGCTTCGAGCTCGCCCCGCACCGCGAGCCCTTCTCGTTGTTCGACGAGGCGGCGAGCGCCGACAGCGCCGCGGCCTGAGCCAACGAACCCGCGGCGGGCTCAGCCGCCGGTTTTCTGCATCGCCTCCGCCAAGCCCGGCAGCGACGGCTCGAGGGTCTGAGCCCGCGCCAACGCGTCGACGGCGGCTTCCCGGTCTCCCTGGGCCGCGAGGATCTGCCCCAGCCGCAGCCACGCCACGGCGTTGGATGGCCAACGCTCGACGGACTTCTCTAGCGCCTGCGCGGCCATGGGCGGGCGCCCGAGCCGGAGCGCCAGATCAGCGCGGACGTCCCACGGGGTCTCCGCCCCCGGGAAGGCGTTGATCACCGCCTGGGTGTCCTCGACCACACCGAGGAAATCACCGGTGAGGAGGCGCAGCCGTGCCCGCGCGATGTGTGCCGACGGCAGCGGTGGATCGACCTCGATGGCGTCGCCATAGGCAGCGATGGCCTCGGGCCAGTGCCCCTTGGCCTGGAGCGCCAGGGCGCGCAGCTGGTGGAAGGCGGCGAAGGTCTCTAGGGCCGGCAGGTCGGGCGGCGCCGAGGGCCGGCGCGCCGCCGGGCTGCCGGGAGCCGGGAACCGCGCGAACAGAGCCTCCGCTTCGTCGATGCGCCCTAGGCTGACCAGCGCCATGGCCAGGACGCCGTCACGCCACCGGCTGCCGGCCTCGCCCTCGAGCAGGTCGGCGAGGCGGCCGTCGTCGTAGATCTCGAGGGGACCCTCGGGATCGGCGAACTGGCGGTGGGGGACGTCGTCTTGGGGTTTGGGGATGTGCTTGCGGATGAAGTGATCGGCGGTACGGACGTGGGGCAGGTCGAAGGGCTGGCTACGGCGCACGTGGCAATCGACGCAGCCGGCCGCGGTCCGCGCCGGGGAACCGGTCACCTGGGCCACCGTCAGGGCGCCGGCGTGATCCGCCTCGAGACCTCCGTGACAGCCCTGACAGGCGGCCTCGAGGCTCGCCAGCCCCTGTTCCGCGACGCCCTGGTGCGGCGAGTGGCAGGTGGTGCAGGTCATCTCCGGCGAGCCGCGGAAACAGGCGGAGAGCGCCAGCCGCTCGACCTGGCCGACGAAGCGGAAGTCGTCGACGGTCCGCTGCGGTACCAGCACCGGCCACTGCGCCGCCTGCGGCCGATCCCAGGTGGGCGGCGCCGGCGCGATGCGGATCCGCGCATCGCCCTGAAGGTGGCAGCGGGCGCAGGTGTCGCGCTGCTGCGCCGGGCTCAGCTTCGCAAGGCGCTGGAGGCCGATGTCGTCGGCGTCGCCCTCGGTGAAGCCCGCCATCAGCTCGACGTGGGGCCGGGTGTCGCCATGACACACCTGGCAGCCGAGGGGACTCAGGTGCTCGAAGGCGTCCGCGCCCAGCGCATGGGGCGGATAGACCACACCGTCGGTGGCTTCGGCCGTGGGTAGGCCCGACAGACGATCGACCGTATGGCAGTCGAGGCATTGCTCGGTGAGCGCCAGGTCCATCCCCGGGGAGCCCGCATGGTTCTCGAAGGGTGCGAGGACCAACCCCAAGCCGGTAACGGTCTCGACCGGGGCGAAGAACAACCGGCCGGTGGCCGCGCCGGTGGTCGCGTCGACCTCCTCCCCGACCCACGAGACGTCGAAAACGCCGGCGCCGATACGGCCGACGACGCGCTGTCGGCGGATCCCCCCATCGCTCTTCTTGGCGCTGAGCCAGGCACCCCCGGCGTCGCTGGCCAGCTCGTAGACGGCGCCCGTCGCGGGCTGGCGGACGCTGCCGCCCTCGGGACGCCCCACCGGCCCGACGCTCGCCGCCATGCCATGTCGCAGATAGTCGGCGACGATGTCGCGGTGGCAACCGAAACAGGGCCGCATCGCGTCGGGGACGTCGCTGCGCTTGACTGCCACCGGCGTGACGGGGCTTTCCAGAGCGACGACCGGCGCTGCGGCGGCGGCCGGTGCCGCCGGTG
>JAGQSE010000465.1:2332-9878 GCA_020439725.1 Acidobacteriota bacterium | reverse complement strand
TCGGCCGGGCGCTCTTGCGCGACCCTGTGGCCTTCCTCCTCGACGAGCCCCTCTCCAATCTCGACGCCAAGCTGCGCGCCCAGATGCGCACCGAGCTGGTCAAGCTGCATCGCCGCGTCGGCCGCACCATCATCCACGTCACCCACGACCAGGTCGAAGCGATGACCATGGGCAACCGCGTCGCGGTGCTCAAGGACGGCGACCTGATGCAGGTGGGGACCCCTCTCGAGCTCTACGACCACCCGAAGAACGTCTTCGTGGCGCAGTTCATCGGCACGCCGCCGATGAACTTCTTCCGCGCCAAGCTCGAGGACGGCGGCGCGACGCTCCGCGCCCACTCCTTCTCGTTGCCGGTGGCGGAGAAGCACCGTGCCGCCACGGGCCCTCGAAACGGCCAGGAGGTGATGGTCGGGATGCGGCCCGAGAACGTCCTCGGCGAGGGTTCCGCCGTGCGCGGAGCCACCGCCCAGATCCCGGTCGAGGTCGAGATCGTCGAGCCCCTCGGGCACGAGGTCATCGTCCATTGCCGGGCCGGAGAAGACCTGATCGTCGCCAAGCTCGATCCGCATCACTTGCCGGCCATGGGGGAGCACCTCAACCTGGTGGTGGAGCTCGAAGCGCTCCACCTCTTCGACCCCGCGACCGAGCAGCGATTGACCGACTGAGGACACCGATCCGGCTCGCCGGGACCCAGCCCCGGCCGGCCCTTGGAGGAGAACACCCATGCCCCTCAAGACCCCGTCTCTCAAGACTTTGAAGACCGCCCTGCTGACCGCGCTCTGCGCAGGGTTGCTGGCGCCGTCGGCGCTCTTCGCCCAGACCGAGCTGGTCATCTGGCACGCCTACCGTGGCGCCGAGAAGGACGCCTTCGAGAAGGTCGTCGCCGAGTTCAACACCGTCATGAAGGCGAAGAAGGTCACCGCCAAGACCCTGGCGGTGCCCTACGACGCCTACGCCGACAAGATCAGCGCCGCGGTGCCGCGGGGCAAGGGGCCCGACGTCTTCATCTACGCCCAGGACCGTCTCGGTGGCTGGGTCGAAGCGGGCAAGACCGTCGAGCCCATCGACTTCTTCCTCGACGACGCCACGGAGAAACGCTTCATTCCGTCGACCATGGACGCTTTGACCTACCAGGGCACGCTCTACGGCCTGCCGGTCAACTTCAAGGTCGTCACCATGATCTATAACAAGAAGCTGGTGCAGAAGCCGCCGACGACCTCGGGCGAGCTCGTGGCGACGGCCAAGAAGCTCACCGACGCCGCGGCGGGGCGTTTCGGTCTGGCCTACGCCTACACCGACTTCTACTACCACGCTGCGCTGATGAACGCCTTCGGCGGCGGTGTCTTCGACGCCTCGCGCCAGCCGGTGATGAACCAGTCGGCCAACGTCAAGTCGTTCGAGCTCCTCCTCAAGTGGCTCGACCAGGACAAGATCCTTCCCGCCGAGCCCTCCGTGGCGCTGATCACCAACCTGTTCAACGAGGGGCGGGCCGGCATCGTGTTCAGCGGGCCGTGGTTCTTGGGTGAGATCAAGGACAGCATCGACTACGGGCTGGCGCCGATGCCCAAGCTCGACGAGGCCGGCGGCGCACCGCTCAAGCCCTGGGTGACGGTGGAGGGGGCCTTCATCGCCGAGCCCTCGCAGCACAAGGACGAGGCCTGGGAGTTCATCAGCTTCCTGACCGGTGACCGGGGCGCCCGGATCATGGCCGTCGAGGGCCGGCAGACCGTCGCCAACAAGAAGATCTATGACGATCCGGCGGTGCAGAAGGACCCGATCCTCCAGGCCTTCCGCAAACAGGTCGAGAGCGCCGTGCCGATGCCCAACTATGCCGAGATGACCATGATGTGGTCGCCGGCCACCACCGCCATGAATACCGTCGTCAAGGGCACCGCCTCGCCCAAGGCCGCGCTCGATCGCGCCGAGGAAGAGGTCGCGGAGAGGATCAAGAACCTGCGCAAGTGATCGCGGTGTGACGGCCGCCGGCCGCAAAGCCGGTGGCGAACCCGAGGACTTCGATGAGCCAGCACATCCTCGCTTCCGATGGCCCACCGGCCCCCGCCCCGACGGCTCCGTCGGGCTTCCGGCAGCTCCTCCTGGGGCTTCTGGTCGGGGTCGGTGTCGGCGTCGTGCTGATCGGCTGGCTGGGCTCCGCCGGGCGGGGGGCGACGGTGCGCGGGGCCGAACGCCAGAGCGGCATCGTTCATCTGTCGGCGCTGGTCGACCTGGTCCATGAAGCGCAGGCGGCAGGCGAGGAGGTCGGGCCGCGGGTGGCCGCCTATGTCGCCGCCAGCGACGAGGTGAAGTCCGCGCGGGTGGTCGACCTCAAGGCGCGACAGCTGGTCGCCGACGCCGGTGCGGACGCTACCACCGAGCCCCTCCCGATGCGGCTCCAGCGCCAGGACCCGAACCACAAAGCCTGGTACGACCTCGGGCAGGGCCTGCGAGCGGCCGTCGAGGCGAACACCGAGGAAGGTCGGCTGTGGAAGGAAGAGATCGACGTCGAGCCGGCCGCCGGTGACGGCATGGTCCTCGCCGCGCCGCTGACCATGGACGGCGAGGTCGGTGGCGTGGTGATCGTCGAGGTGGCGGTGCCGGCGCCGGCGCTGTCGAGCCCGTGGCCCATGGCCCTGGCCTTCCTCGGCGGTGCCCTGGTGCTCTTCGCGCTCGTGGGATGGCCGTTGCGCGGTCGTCGCCGGGTTCTGCAATGGCTGGCGCTGGCTGTCGCGGTGGCGGCTCTGGCAGGCTTCACCGTCACCATGCTCGGGCTCCTCGGTGCCGACCGCGCCACCGCGGAAGAGGCGGTGGCGGCGCAGGTCGCCCACGCCCAGCAGATCTTTTCGCGGGGGGCGCCCGAGCTACCGCCGGCCGATGCGGCGCGCTGGGACGTCGACCGCTTCCGCCAGCCTCGGGGCATGATCCAGGCGGGGCACGTCGACGCGAAGCACCTGGCCGAGGCGTTGGCGCCGGTCAAGGCGCGCTTCACCAAGGTGTTCGGTGCCCTCGGGCTGCTGGCGCTGCTCCTCGGGGCTTTCTTCGGTCTCGGCGGAGCACAGAGGTTGGGCCACACCCTGGTGCGCTACCGCGAGGCCTATCTCTTCGTGCTGCCGGCGATGCTCGGCATGCTCTTCCTGGTCTTCTTCCCGTTCCTTTACGGCATCACGCTGTCGTTCACCAGCCAGACCATCTACAACCTCGACGAGCCGATCTATGACATCTGGGTCGGGATCGACAACTACGTCGACATCCTCTCGGACTTCGACCTGGTGACCCGCAGCGAGGGTGAGAGCACCTGGAACTACCAGAACTTCTACTGGACCCTCGGCTTCACGATCATCTGGACGGTGACCAACGTCACCATCGGCGTCAGCGTCGGGCTCTTCCTGGCCCTGATCCTCAACACCAAGGGGCTCGCCTTCCGGCCGCTCTACCGGGTGCTGCTGATCCTGCCCTGGGCGGTGCCCAACTACATCACCGCGTTGATCTGGAAGGGGATGTTCCACCAGCAATTCGGGGTCATCAATCAGGTGATCCAGATCTTCGGTGGCAGCCCGGTGGCCTGGTTCGATTCGCCGCTGACCTCTTTTGCCACGGTGCTCGCCACCAACGGCTGGCTGAGCTTCCCGTTCATGATGGTGGTCTCCCTTGGAGCTCTGCAATCGATCCCGTCGGACCTTTACGAGGCCGCCCGGGTCGACGGCGCGAGCCGCTGGCAGCAGTTCCGCCTGGTGACGCTGCCCTCGCTCAAGCCGGCGCTGGTGCCGGCGGTGATCCTGTCGGTGGTGTGGACGTTCAACATGTTCAACATCATCTACCTGGTCTCCGAGGGGCAGCCCGGTGGGGCCACCGAGATCTTGATCACCGACGCCTACAAGATCGCCTTCGAGCAGTACCGCTACGGCTATGCGGCGGCCTATGCCACGGTGATCTTCGTCATCCTGCTGATCTACGGCACCTGGCAGAACCGGGTCACCCGTGCTTCGGAGGGCGTATGAGCCGAGGCAAGGACGAGTTCCCCCACTGGCCGCTGCACCTCTTCTTGATGCTGATGGTCGGCGTGACGATCTACCCGATCCTGTGGGTGTTCACGGTGGCCTTCTCGGGGCAGCAGAACCTCGCCTTCGTCGATCTGCCTCCGGACCCGGGTGTTCTCGACCGGTTGCGCGCGATCCTGCCGTGGCCCGAAACGGTGACCGTCTCGAACTTCGTCTCGGTGTTCTCGGACCAGCCGTTCGCCCGCTGGATGCTCAACAGCATCGTCGTCGCTGCGGCCACGACGGTCGTCGGGGTCTTCCTCGCCTGTACCGCGGGCTACGCCTTCTCGCGGTTCCGCTTCCCGGGCCAACGAGCGGGTCTCATGTCCTTCCTCGTCTCGCAGATGTTCCCGGGCGTCCTGACCCTGGTGCCGCTCTACATCATCATCGTCCAGTGGCTCGGCCTCGGCTCGAGCTACATCGGGCTGATCCTGGTCTATTCGACCACCGCGATCCCGTTCTGCGTCTGGATGCTCAAGGGCTACTTCGACACCATCCCGAAGGAGCTCGAGGAGAGCGCGTTGATGGACGGGGCCTCGACGTTGACGATCTTCACGCGGATCATCCTGCCGCTGGCGAAGCCGGCGGTGGCGGTGACCGCGTTGTTCTCGTTCATGACCGCGTGGAACGAGTTCATCTTGGCGCTGACCTTTCTCGACAACGAGCGCATGTACACCGCTCCGGTCGGTCTGCGCTTTTTCGTCGGCGGTTTCGCCGAACAGCAGTGGGGCTACTTCGCCGCCGGTTCCATCGTCGCGGCGGTACCCGTGGTGGTGCTCTTCATGTTCCTTCAGAAGTACCTGATCTCCGGTCTCACCGCCGGCGCCGTCAAGGGATGACGGGCCGCCGCGACCGGCTCCAGCAACCGAAGTTCACGACCTCGAAATCGCTCAACCACTCCAAACCATGAGGAGGTGTCGCATGTTCGAACGACGGTCTTTGATGGCTGCGGCCGCCTTGGCCGCTTGCCTCGTCGCCGGGGGCGCCTATGCCGCCGACGTGACGTTCACGGATCCCACCGGCGACGACAACGGTCCCGGTACCTACATCTACCCGACGGACGCGGTCTACACCCGCGGTTCCTTCGACATCACCGAGTTCGCGCTCAAGTCCAAGGGCAGCCGCGCGACGGTCGAGGTGAGCGTCAACTCGAACCTCGAGGATCCCTGGGGAATGGACGTCGGGTTCTCGGTGCAGATGGTCTTCATCTTCATCGACACCGACGGCAAGGAGGGCAGCGGTCACACCGAGGGTCTTCCCGGCCTCAACCTGACCTTCGCCCCCGACAGTGCCTGGGAGAAGGTGATCATCCTGTCGCCGCAGCCTTCGGCCCGCGTCCGCCAGGAGGTCGAGGCCAAGGCCGGCGCCCTCGCCGCCGACATCATCATCCCCAGCCGCGTCTCGGGCTCCGGTCGCACCATCAGCGGCCAGGTCAAGCTCTCGGAGATCGGTGAGGGCGATCCCACCACCTGGGGCTACCAGGTGGTGATGCAGTCCAACGAGGGCTTCCCGGCGGAGGGTGACCTCCTGACCCGCAAGGTCAACGAGTTCGAGGGCCAGCACCGCTTCGGCGGTGGCACCGATTACGACTGCGATCCCCACGCCATCGACATCCTCGGGGACGCGTCGCAGCTGCAGTATGAGTGCAACGCGGACGGTACCGCCAAGAAGGGCGCCGTCCTCAAGATGATGCGGCTCTGAGCCCGCACATCGTTCGACAAGTCCATCCTTCGAGAAGCAATCCTTCTGGAAGAGAGTCTTTTGGGGAAAAAGGAGTCTTTGTCATGAGACATCTGAAACCAGGTCTGATCTGGGCAGCGGCCGGCGCGCTGGCGGTGCTGCTGGCTGCGCCTCCGGCCCTCGCCCAGGGCAGCCAGAAGCTGACCCTGACGGGGATCAACTACACCAAGTGGCTGTGGGGCACCCAGCGCCTCGACGGCTCGCTCTACAACTTCACGACGATCCCGGGCGAGGGCTATGGCGACAACGGCCAGGGCACCGAGTTCGAGATCCTGGTCAACTCGAAGCCGTCCAAGAAGGTCGAGGTCAACGGCCGCCTCAAGGCCCGCTTCAGCCAGAACTTCTGGACCAACTTCGGTGGCTTCGGCAACCCCGACGGTGGCGAGCCGGGCTCCGGTGACTGTATCGGCGGCGACTGCGGCGAGTTCGATCCGCGCTCCGCCCAATACGTCAAGTTCCGCGGCCTGACGGTGACCCTCACCCCGGGCTACAAGTGGGTCGACACGGTGACCATCGGCTCGAACGACTTCGGTATGTTCGATCCCTTCACCGTCGGCAAGATCCGCTACATCGACCGCGACAACGGCTCCGGGCTGCTCTTCCAGGGCTCGGCGGCGGACCGCAAGTTCACCTACGACTTCGTCCGCATCAGCCTGCCGCGGCTGTGGGCCGGCCCCAACTTCAGCACCGGTGAGTTCACCACCGCCGATGCCGCCTACGCCCTGCAGACGGGCTTCCGGCCGAGCTCGAAGTTCGACTTCTCGTTCATCTACGAGTACGTCAACGACATCGAGGTCGACGCCAACGACTTCAACCTCGACGACGGTCGCGATGTCCGGACGCGCTTCCGCAACGACGTCTTCGGCGTCAAGTTCGGCATCCACCCGTCCTCGAAGATCGATATCCGTGGTGCCGCCTACTCGTCGTCGGCGGACTCGGATCCGACCCTCAACACCCCGGCGTCCTTCGGTACCGCCGGCTTCTCGCCGGTCCCCGCCGGCGCGGTCGACGACGAGACCTACAAGCTCAACATCGACCTGAACGACCCCTTCGGTGTCGGTCTCTCCTTCAACGTCGAGTTCTTCGACATCGGCGCCGAGTACGTGTCGATGATGGCCGCCCGCCGCGAGTCCGACGTGCTGCTCACCGAGGGGCATGACGGCTCGTGGGTCTTCCCCGGTCCCGGCAACGCCTCCTTCGGTGTCTTCGGGGGCAACCCGTCGCGCATCGGCATCGGCGGCTTCCAGGGCAACGCCCAGCAGGTGGCGACGATCAACGTCGACAACGAGTTCACCGACTTCGAGGAGCCGCTGGCCGAGACGGTCATCGGCTGGAAGGGCATCACCATCGTCCCGAAGTGGTCGGTGGGGGATTGGGACTTCTCCCTCGAGTACACGGACGTCGACTACAACACCAACTGGCAGGCCTGGGGCGACCCGAGCCGTGGCCTCAACGACTCGCCGTATCCCAACGCCGAGTCCGACGCCGGCGTCGGCTCGTTCCGCAACGCCTATGCTCCGTTCCAGGACAAGGCGACGACCTTCCTGGTACTCAAGGCCAACTATTTCCTCGACGTCGGCCGCGGTGTCGACCTGTTCGGCAAGCTCAAGTTCATCGACGAGACCGACAAGCGCTTGAACGACGCGCGCTTCCTGCCCTACCAGGCCGGGGACTGCCCCGGCGGTGGCGTGGCCTGCGCCAACAACGTCAACGAGTACTCGCCGGGCTTCTCGTCCGCGGACATCTACGGCAACCCGCCGGTGATCACCGTC
>JAGQSE010000465.1:0-2279 GCA_020439725.1 Acidobacteriota bacterium | reverse complement strand
CGCGACCTGAGCTACCAGCTGATCCAGCTGGGTGCCGGCTATCAGCTCACCGACGAGCTCTACGGCACGCTGACCTATGAGCACTATGACGTCGACCTCCAGGACGGCAACACCGCCTTCCAGGCCTACCAGCTCCACGAGCTGGCGTCCGGTGAGCACACCAAGGACAAGATCATGATCTCGGCCAAGTACTTCATCGGTGGTGCCGAGTTCGGTCTGCAGTACGAGTACAACACCGGCGACTTCAAGCCCGACTTCGGGAGTGGATTCGTCGTCCAGTACGCCGACGAGGGCACCGCCCAGAGCGTCGGAGTCCCCGTGGGCTCTCCGGGCTTCCGTGGTCGCTTCGGCGGCTGGAACAGCCTGCTCACGCGCGACTTCGAGCAGCAGCGTCTCAAGGCCTACATGAAGATCGTCTTCTAAGGCCTCGGTATGCCATGATCCGGGGGCGGAGAGACGGCTCTCCGCCCCTTGGTCTTTGGCCCCGAACCGTTCTCGGCCCATGTCCGATCCGCTCTCGGGGACAGCCTGCGTGTTCCGCCCCAGCCATACCGTCCCGGGAGCGAAGTCGTCCCCCATCGATCGCTAGAGGAGTCCCCGCCATGAGCTTCCCCCGACCGCTGCGCCTCGCCGTCGCCCTTCTGCTGGCCCTCGGGCTGGCGCCGAGCTTTGGCAGCGCCGACGCCGCCTCCAAAGAGATCTTCAAGCTCAAGGACCCCACCGGGGACGATCACGGCAACGGCAACCTGGTCTATCCGGTGCGCACCGAGTTCGAACCCGGCGACCTCGACCTGGTTTCCTTCCGTGCCGAGCGACGGAAGGACGGCACCAATTTCGTCGTCGAGTTCGCGCGGCCGGTCAAGCAGCCGGAGCGCGGCGCCATCGACGAGCTCGGCACCGACCTGACCTCGATCGCGCGGCTCGGCTTCTACACCGTGAACGTCGACATCTATATCGACAAGGACCGGGTCCCCGGCAGCGGTGGCACCGAAACCCTGCCCGGCCGCAAGGCGGTGATCGATCCGAGCTTCGCCTGGGAGCGGGCGGTGGTCCTCACCCCGCGACCGGCGGAGGTGGGCAGCGCGCTCAAGCGGCTGTGGATCAAGAGCCTCAACCAGGCGGTCCGTGAAGAGGCCGGGGAAGAGGTCGAGGACAACCGGGCCGCCGAGCGGGAGCGGGCGCAAGCGGTGCGCACCTCGCTGGCGGAGAACGTCTTCTTCCCGACGCAGGTGCGGGTCCGCGGCCGCGAGATCAGCTTCTTCGTCCCTGCCGAGTTTCTCGGCGGCGTCGCCGACCCGTCGTGGGGCTATGTCGTGGCGGTCACTGGTGCCGACTTGATCTCGAGCTTCGACCTGGTGGCCAAGGCCGGCTTCGCCCCGGGCATTGCCGAGAACCTGATGGTGGTGCCGGTGGGCCCCGGGACCTGGCGGGACCGCTTTGGCGGCGGCCGTGAAGACTCGGCGCTCCAGCCGCCGCTGGTCGACATCCTGGTGCCGCCGGGGGTCTCGCAGGAGCGCGTGCTGGGCGACTTCAGCTCGGCTGCCGATCGCCCCGTGGTGCTGCCCGGGGTGGTGCCGGCGGACATCGCCGCCAAGCCCTGAGCTGGCCCCGCTCGCGGCCCCCCGCCTTCTCTGAAAGGATCCCGCGTTGGCCGCGACGGAACCTCGGTCTTCGCGAGGGAGACGCCGTTGAGCCGCTTCGACCGTGCCCGCCGTCTCTCCCGGCTGCGCCGTTTCCTCAACCGCTTCGGCGCCGCAGAGCCCCTGCGTCTCTTGCCCTTCGAAGAGGTGCGCAAGAGCCTCAAGCTGCGCCACTTGGTCGATCGCGGTATCGAGGAAGTCCCCCTCGAGAAGATCATCGGTTCCCTCGGCCGGGCGCTCGAGTTCGATCGAGCTTTCTTGCCGCGCCGCGAGTCGTCACGCCAGCGCTGGGAGCGCCTCGCCCGGCTCGCCGACGGTCCCGTGGGTTTTCCGCCGGTGGATCTCTACCAGGTCGGCGACGCCTACTTCGTCGTCGACGGCCACCACCGCATCTCCGTCCTCCAGAGCCTCGGGGCGCCCAGCGTCGAGGCCCACGTCAAGGAGTTCCTGACACCGGTCCCCCTGGCGCCCGAGGACTCGATCGAAGGTGTCATCCTGCGGCGGGGCCAGGCGGACTTCCTCGAGGCGACGGGGTTGGTGCCGAAGGACGAGCGCGAGCTTCTGGTCACCGTCGGTGACGGGTACGAGCGCCTGCTCGATCACATCTCCGTGCACCGCTATTTCCGCGGCATCGAGGAG
>JAGQSE010000464.1:4344-10387 GCA_020439725.1 Acidobacteriota bacterium | reverse complement strand
ATCCTCGAGCGTGGGAGCGGCCAGAGATGAGCTTTGGGCTGATGCTGAGGCCCCGCTCCAGCGGGGCTGGGGGAGGTTGAGCGTGGCCTGTGCGAGCGACGCTGGAGCGTCGCGGACTGGTTCCCACGGTGGACCGTGGGAACGAGAGACACCGGATGGATCCCCGCCTGCGCGGGGATGACGGGAGGCAGGGCCGCCACTTTCAAGGGCGGCCACGGGGGGCCGCCCCTACGTGTCCCCGGAAGGCTTCTTCCCGCCGCGACCGAGGAGCGCGCTGAGACCGTAGCCGACCAGGTCGGCGCCGGCCTGGGCGGCGCTGCGGGTGGTGCCGGACAGGACCTCCGCCGTCGGGATGCGGGCGACGGCGTCGAGGACGCCTTTCCGGACGCGTTCCTCGATGATCGCGCCGAGCTCGTCGCCGGCCTTTGCCAGGCGGGCCTCGAGGCGATCCTCGAGCACCTGGCGCTCGCGCTCCCAGCGGCGCTGGACGATCGCGAAGCCGATCCCGAGGGTCAGCGCCGCCGAGAGGATGGCGGTGATCGAGGCGAGGATGAGCGTGGAGATCATGGGGGTCCCTCCCTCGGGACGTCGCGGTGGCGGCTCAGCCGAAGCCGCCGAATACCAGCATCAGCTGCGCCAGGCCGGCGAGGAACCCGAGCACCGCGCCGATCAGGATCAGCTTCATCTCGTCTTCCTGGAAGCAGGGGCGCAGCAGGTCCTGGAACTGGTCCGGTGGCATCGCCTGCATGCGCTCGCGCAGGAAGCGGTCGACCACCTGGCCGCGGTCGCGGTTGAAGAGGTAGTTGTCGAAAGGCGCCGGCGAGACCTCGACGGCGACCTCGCCGACGGCCTCCTTGATCTCGGCGAAGCCCCGCGGACCCACCGCCAGCTGCGCCACCGGGCGGACCGCACCGACAGCCTCGTCGACGATGGGTTTGATGTGCTGCTTGATCAGGGTCCGGCTGCGCTCGGACCTGGGGCCGTTGAGCATCGAGTGGACCAGCTGGCGGATGGTGAAGATCTCGCGGGTGACGATGCCGCACCATACCGCGGCGACCTCCGCCTGACGCTTCAAGAACAGCCCTTGGAACCGCCAGGGCCCGACGCGCACCGGGTAGAGCGGGCGGAAGATCACGTTGAGCGCGATCCAGTTGGTGGCCCAGCCGACGATCAGCCCGAAGACCGGCAGCACCCACCAGGCCGGGTAGACGATCCACACCGCCAGCTGAACCAGACCGAAGAGGAAGCCGAAGTAAAACCCCGAGCGCACGATGAAGCGGAACTCGGCTTCGCCGGACTCGAGGAAGAGGCGGTTGAGGAGCGCCTTGTCGTCGACCAGACGGGTGGTGATCATGTGCTTGAGATCGACCAGGTCCTCCACCCGCTCGGAGACGTCGTCCATCAGCCGGTCGACCAGCCGTGGCAGCGAGCGCCCCACCTGGAAGTAGATCTGGTCCTTGACCAGGCCGGGGAGGTTCTCCCACAGCACCGCGTTGTCGCGCAGCATCACCTCGTCGGTGAGCTCGCCGATGCGTGGCCGGAGCGACCGGTTGATGTGCTCGGCGATGGTCGGCGGATGCATCTCCTCGAAGACTTCGGGCAGGCTCCCCAGCCGCGCCATGGTCGAGTCGACGAAGGTGCTCGCCATCTTCTCGGCCTTCGACGGGATGATCCCCTGCCAGCCGAGGAAGGGCTTCCGGCCGACGAACTCGAGGGGCTGGAAGGTCATCTTGATGGCCACCCAGTTGGTGGCCCACCCGACCACCGCGGCGACGAAGGGGATGCTGACGTACTTCCAGAGATCGGGGATCGCCAGCAGCTGCCGGAGGTGTTGGAGCAGGGTGTCGAGCATGGCGGAGGCTCCGGAGGAGCTCGTTGGCCGGCAGCTTAGCGACCGCCGCGGGGCGTGGCAAGGAGCGCTCCGTGCAACTTCGGGTCTCCGATCGTCGTAGGAGACTTCGGAGAACGGCGCGCTATGATCGTGGCGCGTCGTCCCGCAGTGCCCTGCACAACCTCACAACGTTCCGATCGGAGAGCTCGCGATGCGTTCGAAGACCGTCTTTCGTCCGCCCGTCTGGGCGTTTCTTCCCGCTGTCCTGCTGCTGGCGATGCCGCTCGGGGCGGTGGACCTCAAGGATACCCGCCTCCTCCATACGCCGGCGGTGAGCGCGGAACACGTGGTCTTCGCCTATGGCGGCGACCTGTGGCGCTCCGACCTCGACGGCGGCGACGTCCACCGTCTGACCAGTCACCCGGGGCGCGAGTTCCGGCCGCACATCTCGCCGGACGGCAAGACCGTGGCGTTCAGCGGCCAGTATGACGGCAACGTCGACGTCTATGTCGTGGGGATCGAGGGGGGCGTTCCCAAGCGCCTGACCTATCACCCGGCGCCGGACTTCGTCGACGGCTTCACCCCCGACGGCCAGGTGGTCTTCTCCTCGCCCCGCGACTATTACACCAACCGCCGCTTCCGGCTGTTCACGGTCTCAGAGGACGGCGGCATGCCGGCGCCGCTCATCATCCCCTACGGCTTCGACGCCTCGTACTCGCCGGACGGCAAGCGGATCGCCTACACGCCGCAGCGCGAGGCCTTCACCTATTGGAAGAACTACCGCGGCGGCACCGCGGCGCGCATCTGGCTCTTCGACCTCTCCGATCACTCGATCGAGGAGATCCCCCAGCCCGAGGGCCGGTCGAACGACGACGACCCGGTGTGGCTCGGCGACCAGGTCTACTTCCGCTCGGACCGCAACGGCGAGTTCAACCTCTTCTCCTACGACACCAAGAGCCACGAGGTCACCCAGCTCACCCACCACGAGGACTTCCCGGTCCTCGCCGTCTCCGGTGGCGACGGCCGCCTGGCCTATGAGCAGGCGGGGTATCTGCACCTCTACGACGTCGCCCAGGGGAAGAGCCAGCGGCTCCGGGTCGGGGTCGCGGCCGACCTCAACGAGACCCGGCCGCGCTATGTCGACGGCAAGGACTACATTCGCAACGCGGACATCTCGCCCTCCGGCGCGCGCGCCGTCTTCGAGACCCGCGGCGAGATCGTCACCGTGCCCGCCGAGAAGGGGGACCCGCGCAACCTGACCGAGACCCCCGGCGCCAACGAGCGCAACCCCGCGTGGTCGCCGGACGGTCGCTGGGTGGCCTACTTCTCCGATGCCTCGGGCGACTACCGGCTGGTCCTCGAGCCCCACGACGGCAAGGGCGAGGCGAAGGTCCTGGACCCCAAGGGCAGCGGTTTCTACGACGACCTGCATTGGTCGCCGGACTCGAAGAAGCTGTCGTACACCGACAACTCGTGGTCGACCTACTGGATCGACGTCGCGAGCGGCGCGGTGCACAAGATCTCCGGCGACACGCTCTACGGCCCCATCAAGTCGCTGGCCCACTCGTGGTCGCCGGACTCGAAGTGGATCGCCTACACGCGCAACACGCCGACCAACCTGCGCCAGGTCTTCGTCTACTCGCTGGCCGACGACACCTCGCACGCCATCACCGACGGTCTGAGCGACGTCGACGAGCCGACCTTCGACGCCAGCGGCAAGTACCTGCACTTCTACGCGTCGACGGATGCGGGTCCGATCCGTCAGTGGTTCGCCCAGTCGAACCAGGACGCGGACTTCACCGGTGCCCTGTACACGGTGGTTCTGTCCGCCGACGTGGAGTCACCCTTCGCCCCGCAGAGCGACGAGGAGAAGATCGGCGACGACGCCAAGGACAAGGACAACGCCAAGGCCAAGGACAAGGACAGCGACAAGGCCGGCAAGAAGGACAAAGACAAGGGGAAGGACGGGGACGAGGCCAAGGCCGAAGAGCCCGCTCCGACCAAGATCGACTTCGCCGACATCGGCCAGCGGATCCTGGCGCTGCCGCTCCAACCGGGCCGCTACGGCATGCTCCAGGCGGGGGCTCCCGGTCAGCTCTATTACCTCGAGGCCGGGTACCCGCAGGGCTTTGGCGGCGGTGGGCCGAACAGCCTGCGCCTCTTCGACTTCGACAAGCGCGAGGAGTCGACGCTGCTCGCCGACTGCGACGGCTACCGGGTTTCGGCGGATGGCAAGAAGGTCCTCGTCGCCAAGGGTGACCAGTACCTGATCGCCGATGCCGGCAACCCCATCGAGATGGGCAAGGGGCAGCTGGCCATGGACAGGATCCAGCTGCGCATCGAGCCCCTCGAGGAGTGGCGCCAGATGTTCGAGGAGGCGTGGCGCATCCAGCGTTCCTACTTCTACGACCCGGGGATGCACGGTAACGACTGGGTCGCCCAGCGAAAGAAGTACGAGCAATTCCTCCCCGACCTGGCGGATCGGGACGACCTCAACGCGGTCATCGGCTGGATGGGGAGCGAGCTGTCGGTGGGGCACTTCTACCACGGCGGCGGCGACTATCTCTATCACCCCGACGAGATCCCCGGGGGCCTCCTGGGGGCCGACTTCGAGGTCGCCGAGGGACGGTATCGCTTCGCCAAGGTCTACGGCGGGCTCAACTGGAACCCGGACCTGCGCGCGCCGCTCACCGAGCCCGGGGTCGACGTCCGGGTCGGCGAGTACCTGCTGGCGGTCGACGGCCAGGACGTCCGGGCGGGAGACAATCTCTACCGCTTCTTCGAGAACACCGCGGACCACATCGTCGAGCTCGAGGTCGGCACGAGCGCCGACGGCAAGGGTTCGCGGACCGTCCGCGTACGCCCCATCGCCAATGAGCTCGGGCTGCGCAACCGCGACTGGGTGGAGGGCAACCTCGCCAAGGTCGAGAAGGCCACCGGCGGCCGTGTCGCCTACGTCCACGTGCCGGACACCGCGGTCCAGGGACACACCTACTTCAAGCGCTACTTTTACCCGCAAGCCTACAAGGACGCGATCATCGTCGACGAGCGTCACAACGGCGGCGGCCAGATCGCCGACTACTACATCGACATCCTGCGGCGGCCGCTGATCAGCTACTGGACCACCCGCTACGGCGAGCCCTTCAAGGCGCCGCTGGCGTCGATCCAGGGCCCCAAGGTGATGCTCATCGACGAGACCGCGGGCTCCGGCGGCGACCTGCTGCCGTGGATGTTCCACAAGTTCAAGCTGGGGACGCTGGTCGGCAAGCGCACCTGGGGCGGCCTGGTGGGCATCCTCGGCTTCCCGGGGCTGATGGACGGTGGCTTCATCACCGCCCCCAACATCGCCTTCTGGACGCCGGAGGACGGCTATGCGGTCGAGAACCAGGGCGTGCCCCCGGACATCGACGTCGAGCAGCTGCCGTCGGCGCTCATCGACGGCCACGACCCGCAGCTCGAGAAGGCCATCGCGGTCGCCCTCGAGAAGCTCAAAGAGAACCCGCCGGCCAAGCCCGAGCAGCCACCCTTCCCGGTGCGCGTCTGGCAGGGAACCAAGTAACCCGTCAGAGAGACCGTAATCGAGGCCGGGGCGCGAGGGTGCCCCGGCCTTGTTCTTTGGGTCGAAGTGCCGGGCCTACGCCCCCAAGCTCAACCCCCCGTCCACCGGGATCACCGCGCCGGTGATCCACTCGGCTTGGGGGGAGGCGAGGAAGAGGGCGAGGTGGGCGATGTCCGCGGGATGGCCGACGCGGCCCAGGGGGGTCTGCTCGGAGAAGTGGGCCATGACCTTGGCGCGGTCGTCGGCGGGGAGAGCGAAGATCGGGGTGTCGACGACGCCGGGGCTGATGGCGTTGACGCGGATCCTGTCGCCGGCCCAGTCGAGGGCCCAGCAGCGGGTGAGCATCTCGACGCCGGCCTTGGCGGCGGAGTAGACCGAGAAGTTGCGGGTCGCCATGAAGGTCACCGACGACGAGATGTTGAGCACCGAGGTGCCGGCCGCGCGTTGAGCCCGGAGATGGGGGAGGGCGGCGCGGGTGACGTGGATCGGGCCCTTGAGGTCGATGTCGACCAGAGCGTCGATCTGCTCCGCCGAGTGGTCCTCGAGGGCACCGTTTTGCGCGATGCCGGCGTTGTTGACCAGGACGTGGAGCGCCCCGAAGGCGGCGACCGTCTCTTCGACCATGCGCGCCGCCTCGGCGGCGTCGGCGACGT
>JAGQSE010000464.1:1080-4297 GCA_020439725.1 Acidobacteriota bacterium | reverse complement strand
GCGTCCAAGGGCTCCCGCCGCCGTCCGGTCACCGCCACCTGAGCGCCGGCCGCGGCCAGAGCCAGCGCGATGGCGCGACCGATGCCCGTACCGCCGCCCGTCACCAGGGCCGAGCGCTCTGCCAGAGCGAGAGGGTTCGAGGTCTGGGACATGGTCTTCCTCCGCGGGTGGACGTTCGGCGCCGCCGTCGGGCGCGCTGAGACGAGAGGTCTTCGGGGGCGAGCCGCGGAAGTCTAGCACTGGCGCCGCAGGCTGCTAAGCTAGCTGCTTGATGAGCACTCCCCACGTGATCGCCGCCTCCGCTCCACCGCCCCTCGTGCCGGTGGCCAGCAACGACGCCCTGTGGCTCCAGGACAGCGGCACCAACCTGATGCTCATCCAGGCGGTCTACATCATCGACCGCATCACCGCCGAGGACCTGCGCGGCATCTTCAAGGAGCGTGTCCTCGATCTCGACGGCGGCCGCCGCTACCCGCGCTTCGAGCTCAAGGTGGTCCGCCGGCGGGGCCGGTACTACTGGCAGAAGGATCCGGAGTTCTCCCTCGACCGCCACATCCTGCCGGCGCCCGAGAGCGGCATCCACACCCGCGAGGCGCTCGAGGACTATGTCGGTCGCATGGCCGATCGGCCGCTGCCCGAGGATCGGCCGCGCTGGCAGCTCCTGGTCCTCGAGGACTTCACCGAAACCACCAGCGTCATCTTCGCCCGCGTCCACCACTGCATGGGCGACGGCGTCGCGCTGATCCCGGTGATCTTCTCGCTCATGGACGAGATCGAGCTCGGCAAGGGCCGTCCGAGCCCGGACCACGCCAAGACCGCCAAGGCGCTGTCGCGCTGGGCGACGATGGTCAAGGCGCCCCTCGCCGGGCCGTTGATCCTGGCGCGCAAGATGCTCTGGCGTCCCGATCGCAGCGCCGCCCACGGCCCCAAGCTGAGCGGCACCAAGCGTGTCGCGTGGACCGACCCGGTGGACTTCGAGGTCGTCCGCGAGATCAAGAACCGCTTCCGGGCCACGGTCAACGACGTGCTCATGGCCTGTGTCGCCGGGGCCTTCAGCCGCTATCTCGAGGAGACCGACGGTGGCACCGTCTCCCAGATCCGGCTGTCGATGCCGGTCAACGTCCGCTCGCCCCACGAGACGCCGCGGATGGAAAACAAGTTCGCCGCGGTGCTCCTCGAGCTACCGGTGGGGATCCGAGACGTGCGCCAGCGCCTGCACGAGGTCAAGCGGCGCATGGACGCGCTCAAACGCTCCGTCGAGCCCATCGCCACTTATGGCATCGCCTACGTCATGCTCAAGGCGCTGCCCTTGAAGCTGAGCGGCAAGATCATCGACTTCCTGGCCAACAAATGCACCGCGGTGGTGACCAACGTGCCGGGACCGCCCCACGACCTCTACATCGGCGGTCGCAAGCTCCACAACCTGATCTTCTGGGTGCCCCAGCGGGCGGACATCGGTATCGGCATCTCGATCCTGAGCTTCGCCGGCACCGTCCGGGTCGGCATCTACACCGATGTCGAGCTGATCCCCGAGCCCACCCGCCTGGCCAAGGCCTTCGAGGACGAGTTCTCCGCGCTCCACGCGCGCGCCCTCGAGGAGGCCGAGACGGCCGCCGGCTGAGGCCGGATCACGAGCTGCTCAGGCTTCAGAAACTGAACCGGATCCGGTTGGTCAGGCTGAGGTCGGAGCGCTCGACGCCCACCGGTGGCTGGTTGTCGAAGGCCAGCGACAGCGCCAGGCCGAGGCTGATGTTGTTGCGCAGGTCGACGCCCAGCTCGGCCTCGTCGAGCAGCCGGAAATCCGCGAAGTCGTCGAAGCGCGGCTGGGCGTAGGTGGTGTTGACCAGCCGTAGCCGCCCGTCGGCGGATTCGAGCTTGAGGCTCAGGTAGTTGGTCCAGCGATGGCTCCGGGTCTCATCCCGGACGTCCCCCTCGACGAGCGGATCGAGACGCTCGAACTCGAACATGTAGCCGGTTCCGACATAGACCTCGCGTCTCGGGGAGCGTAGCAACCCCACCCGGAGCCCGCCTCCCACCAGGTAGCGGGTGGCCAGGCGAGTGAACTCGTTGAACTGGTGCTGGACGAAGGTCTCGAAGCCGAAACCCGGGCGGCGCTGATGGACCCAGCGCAGGTGCGAGAACCCATTGTTGTCCGACTTGGTGTCGTTCTCTTCGGAGAAATCGTAGCTGGTCACGAGGAAGACCAGGTCGCGGGTGTAGACCTCGCCGACCTCCGCCGGCGGATCGGCGGCGAGCACCGCGGCCTCCTGAGCGATGTCATGGCCCGAGAGCGCCGTCGCCACCTCCACCGAGTCCGCCGCCACCAGGGCGTCGAGGGCTTCGGCGTCGGTCTCGAGCTGCTGCTCCTCCGCCGCTGCCTGGGCCTCGTCCTCGGCGGCGTCCGGTGGCGGCGCGGTGGTGGCCAGGGTCGCGTGGTGGATGCGGAAGCCGCCGCCGAGGGCGAGTTTCTCGGTGTTGCCGGTCTTGAGCGAGACATCCACCCGGAAGGAGCCCCCGAACCCCGCCTCGTCGACCCCGGTGCGGAGCTTCTCGGTGTTAACCTGGCCCCGCGCCGCCGGTGCGGCGAGAGCCAGCCAGCAGAGCGCGAGGGCGAGGGCCGGGAGCTTCGGGAGACGGTGCATGGTGCGTCGGTGGCTCGGGCTGCGAGCGGGGCGGTGCCGATCCGCGTGGAGGCGGGAGATTACCACGCCCGCGGGACCTGCCGAGGGCGCCGCCGCTGGTAGGATCGGCGGCGTGAACATCGCCAGCCTCGTCCTCACCTTGAGCTTGCCGCTCAGCCTGCCCTTCGCCATGACCACCGACGCCGACCCGAGACCCGAGCTCGATGCCGCGGCGGCCGGACGCTTCGCCGACCTGGCCCTCGCTTGCGTCCACCAGGAGTATCCCAACAAGATCGCCCACGTCTTGGGCTCCGACGCCGACGTGCTGCCGCCACGCCAGCTCGCGCCGGCGTTTTATGGCTGCTACGACTGGCATTCGTCGGTCCACGGTCACTGGCTCCTGGCGCGGCTCGCGCGGACCTTCCCCGACGCCGACTTCGCGCCGCGGGCCCGGGCGGCGCTGGCCCAAAGCCTGACCGCGGAGAACATCGCCGGTGAGGTCGCCTATCTGCAGGGCGCCGGCCGCACCTCCTTCGAGCGTCCCTACGGGCTTGCCTGGTTGCTCCAGCTGGCGGCGGAGCTCCACCAGTGGCGGG
>JAGQSE010000464.1:606-953 GCA_020439725.1 Acidobacteriota bacterium | reverse complement strand
TGATCCTCGACTGGGCGCGGATCACCGGTGACCGGGAGATGGAGGCGCTCCTCACGCGGCGGGTCGAGGAGCTCTATCTCGGCGACCGCGACTGCCCGCTGGCCTACGAGCCCTCGGGCCAGGATTTCCTCTCGCCCTGTCTCTCCGAGGCCGACCTGGTCCGCCGGGTGCTCGAGCCCGAGGCCTTCGCCGCCTGGCTCGGTGCCTTCCTGCCGGTGGTGCCCCTCGACGGTTCGGGTGCCTGGCTCGAGCCCGCGGTGGTCACCGACCCCTCGGACCCCAAGCTCGCCCATCTCGATGGGCTCAACCTGTCGCGGGCGTGGATGCTCGAGGGCATCGCGACGGGG
>JAGQSE010000464.1:0-541 GCA_020439725.1 Acidobacteriota bacterium | reverse complement strand
GCCGCGGTCACCGGCGAGCACTACGAGGGCGGGCACTGGCTGGGGAGCTTCGCCACCTACCTGGTCACCCGCCGCGGTCTCGATCTCGACCGCTAGTCCTGGCGAGCCCCGGCGGGGTTCAGAGCGAGCGCCGCGGCGGCAGGACGACGTTGGCGATCAGGAGCCCGGTGACCAGCGCGATGGCGACCACGGTCATCGAGAAAGCGGTCTGAAGCCCGGTCAGCGTGTCGCGTTCGAGCAGCGCCGCCATGCCGCGAAACCCGAGACTCCCCGGCACCAGCAGCATCAGACCCGGCAGCTGGGTGGTGGCCGAGGGCCGGTCTAGGCGACGGGCGTATAGGTTGCTGCCGGTGCCCAGGAGCACCGCCCCGACCAGCGCACCGAGCTCGGGCCCCAGCCAGTGGGCGCCGACCCGGGCCCCGAGGAGGGCGATGGCGCCGGCGACGAAGATCCAGCCGAAGTCCCGCGGCCGGGCGCGGAAGAGCACGGTGAAGCTCCACGCGGCCACCAGCAGCGCCGGCAGCTGGGTCCAGGGCGCCAG
>JAGQSE010000463.1 GCA_020439725.1 Acidobacteriota bacterium | reverse complement strand
CTGGGGCGCGGCATCAACTATCCGATCGCCCTCGAGGGCGCGCTCAAGCTCAAGGAGATCTCCTACATCCACGCCGAGGGCTACCCCGCCGGTGAGATGAAGCACGGACCCATCGCGCTGATCGACGAGAACCTGCCGGTGGTGGCGGTGTGTACCGGCGACCGGGTGGTCTACGACAAGGTCAAAAGCAACGTGCAAGAGGTCAAGGCGCGGGACGGCGTGGTGATCGCGCTCACCGACCGTGACCCGGCGGAGCTCGCCGGGCTCGCCGACGAGGTCATCCCGGTGCCACGGGTGCAGCGCCTGCTCCAGCCCATCGTCAACGTGGTGCCGCTCCAGATGCTCGCCTACTTCATCGGCGTCCGCCGCGGTGCCGACGTCGATCAGCCGCGCAACCTGGCGAAGAGCGTGACGGTCGAATGACCTCGCGCACCGTCCATCTCGACCTCGAGCGCGAGCTCAACCCGCAGCAGCTCGAGGCGGTGACCCACGGCGAGGGGCCGCAGCTGGTCCTCGCCGGCGCCGGCTCGGGCAAGACCCGCGTGATCACCTACCGCATCGCCTGGCTGATCGGCGAGCAGGGCGTCGATCCGTCGGAGATCGTCGCGGTGACCTTCACCAACAAGGCCGCCGCGGAAATGCACGAGCGGGTCGAGGGGCTGGTGGCGCGCCATCCCCTGACCGCCTTCGTCGGCACCTTCCACCGCTTCGCGCTGCGTCTTTTGCGGCGCTACGGCGAACGCGTCGGTCTGCGCCGCGACTTCGCGATCATGGATTCGTCGGACCAGCTCTCCCTGGTCAAGAAGGCGCTCGAGCTCGAGGGCCTGTCGGAGAAGGCCTTCGCGCCGCGGGCGATGCTGGCGGCCATCGGCAGCGCCAAGAACCGCTTGCTCGACCCGGAAGCCTTCTCGCGCCAGGCGGAGGGGTTCTTCCAGAGCAAGGTGGTGGCGATCTACCGGCGCTACCAGCACATGCTGCACCAGGCGTCGGCGGTGGACTTCGACGACATGATCCTCTTGGCGGTCAAGCTCCTCGAGCAGGAGGGGGGGATCGGCGAACGCCTCCGCCGGCGGATCCGCTACCTGCTGGTCGACGAGTTCCAGGACACCAACCACGCCCAGCTCCGGCTGGTCCGCGCCCTCGTTGGCGCCGACGGCAACCTAACCGCGGTGGGTGACGAGGATCAGGGGATCTATCGCTGGCGTGGCGCCGAGCTCGACAACATCCTCGACTTCGAAGCCTCCTTCCCCGGCGCGACGGTGCGCAAGCTCGAGCGCAACTACCGCTCGACGCAGACCATCCTCGACGCCTCGGGCGGGCTGGTGGCGCACAACCGGGGGCGCCGCGGCAAGAGCCTGTGGACCGACAGCGGCGCCGGCGAACCCGTGGAGCTCTACCGGGCGAGCGACGAGGGGGACGAGGCGACCTGGCTGGTCCGGACGTTGAAGGGACTGTCGGATCGCTACCCGCTGGCGGGGATGGCGATCCTGGTCCGCACCAACGCCCAAACCCGTGCCCTCGAAGACGAGTTGCTGCGCCAGGGAGTGCCCTACGAGCTGGTCGGTGGCACGCGCTTTTATGACCGTGCCGAGATCAAGGACCTGGTGGCCTATCTGCGCGCGCTCCGCAATCCGCAGGACGAGCTGTCGCTGGGGCGGATCCTCAACCAACCGCCGCGTGGCATCGGTGCCGGCACCCGCGACCTGCTCGAGGACCGAGCGCGCAAGCTCGGGCAGCCGCTGTGGGACGTGCTCAAGCTGGGCGAGTTCGGCGAGTTCCCGGCGCGCAGCGCCAAGGCTCTCGAAGCGTTTCGGGACCTCATGCTCCACCTCCGGCGGCTGGCGGAGGAGCTGCCGCTCCCCGCGCTCCTCGACCAGCTCCTCGAGCTGACCCACTACACCGGGCTCTACAGCGCCGGCGACCCGGACGGCCAGGCACGGCTCGAGAACATCCGCGAGTTCCTGTCGGCGGCCCAGGAGTTCACCGAGAGCCAGTCCTACCTGAGCGAGGACGACGACACGCTGACCGCCTTCCTCGACCGTGTGGCGCTGGTGAGCGACACGGATTCGTGGCAGGGACGCCAGGGAGTGAGCGTGATGACGCTGCACAGCGCCAAGGGGCTCGAGTTCCCGGTGGTGGCGGTGGCGGGGCTCGAGGAGGGCCTTCTGCCGCACTTCAACGCCGGCAAGGAGGGCGACGATCTCGAGGAGGAGCGTCGCCTGCTCTACGTCGGGATGACCCGTGCTCGCGAGCGTCTTTTCCTCAGCACGTGCCGCCGCCGCCGCATCGCGGGGCGCTACCAGGACCAGGAGCCGTCGCCCTTCCTGCTCGAGATCCCGGCGGAACATCTCCGCACCACGGACAGTCCAAGCCTGTTCCAGCACCCGCAGGCCCACGGTGTCTACAGCTTCTTCGGCCGCCAGACCCCGGCGCCGCGCACGGCCCCCGGCGAGCGCTCGGTGGAGCCGGTCGCCGACGACACCGGTGGCCGCACCCTCCGCCGCGGCAGCCGCGTCCGCCACCCCACTCTCGGCGCGGGCGTCGTCCTCGAGCTCGACGGCGAAGGCGACCAGATGAAGATCGGGGTCTTCTTCGAACGCGCCGGCAAACGCAAGCTCATCGCACGCTACGCCAACCTCGAGCTGCTCTAGAACCACAACTTGACCGCAAACGCGATCACCGCGACGGTGACCACCGCCTTGACCCAGCGGTGCCCGCGGAGCACGGTCAAGCGGACGCCGAGCATGCCGCCGAGGAGGTTGCCGGCGGCGAGGACCAGGCCGACGCTCCAGACCACCTTGCCGTTGGCCGCGAAGATCGCCAGCGACAGTGGGGTGAAGGCGAGGATGATCAGCGCTTTGAGCGCGTTGCCACGGACCAGGTCGAGACCTGCGAGGGTCGTGGCGGCGAGGATCAAGAATCCCGTCCCCGCCTGTACGAAGCCGCCGTAGACGCCGATGACGAAGAAGCCGAGCGCGAACATCCAGCGCTGGCCGCGCGTCGCCGCGAAGCCTTCGGGGGCGTCCTCGCGGCGGTGGCGGCGTGGGTCCCAGAGCGTGAACAGCGAGATCGCTACCATCAGCACCGCCAGCGAGCGTTGGAACGCCGCCTCGCCGATTCTCAGCGCCAGCCAGGTGCCGCCCAGCGCCCCCACCACCGCCGGCACCACCGTCGCCGCCGCGAAGCGCCAGTCCATCACCCGGTAGCGGTGAAAGCCCCAGACCGCGCCGGCGTTCTGGATCAAGATCGCCACACGGTTGGTGCCGTTGGCGACGCTCGGCGGCAAGCCGAGAAAGATCAGCACCGGCAGCGTCAGGAACGAGCCACCACCGGCGACCACGTTGAGAGCCCCCGAGACGACACCGACGACAAAGAGGATGCCGAGTCCCAGCGAATCGCTCATCCTCGTTCCCTCTGCAGCTTCATGACATGGTCTCGTCGTGACAGGCTCGGCTTCTCAACCCACCGCGGCCCCTGCTAAGGTCGCCCGCCGAGGGCGTCTCGCCGCCGAGCGGCGATCCTCGAGTGGGGACATGGGCTTTCGAGTATGACTCAGGACAAGCGCGTCTATATCGCCTACACCGGTGGTACCGCGGGCATGAAGAAGACCGCGGACGGCTATCGGCCCGTTCCCGGCTATCTCGGCCAGCTCCTGGACGAAATGAAGGAGTTTCACGACCCTTCGGTGCCCCGCTTCGACCTCGACGAGTACACGCCGATCCTCGACTCCGCCGACCTCGCGCCGCGCAACTGGCTGATCATCGGCGAAGACATCAAGGCCCACTATGACGATTACGACGGCTTCGTCGTCGTCCACGGCACCGACACCATGGCCTACACGGCCTCGGCCCTGTCCTT
>JAGQSE010000462.1 GCA_020439725.1 Acidobacteriota bacterium | reverse complement strand
GACGCTCACTCACCTCCTCGACAGCGGTGCCGAAGTCCTCTTCCCGATCCTCCACGGCAGCTGGGGGGAGGACGGCTGCTTCCAGGGGCTCGCCGAGATGCTCGACCTGCCCTACGTCGGTGCCGACGTGCCGGCCAGCGCGGTGTCGATGGACAAGGTGCTGTGCAAGACCGTGCTGGCCGCCGCCGGGGTGCCGGTGGTCGAGTTCGCGGCCTTCGACGGCCGCCGTTTCGCCACCGATCCGGCGGGTTGCCTCGCCGAGTGTGACCCGCTCCCGCTACCCCTTTTCGTCAAGCCCGCCACCGGCGGCTCGAGCGTCGGCGTGCGCAAGGTCAAGCGCCGCGAGGACCTCGAGGAGGCGGTGCGTTTCGCGCTGGGATTCTCCGACCGGGTGCTGGTCGAGCGCGGCGTCAACGGCCGCGAGCTCGAATGCGCCGTTCTCGGTCACGATGACCTCGAAGCCTCGGAGATCGGGGAGATCGTCGCCGGTGGCGAGTTCTACGACTACGCCGACAAATACCTCGACGACCGCGCCCAGCTCATCGCCCCGGCGGCCCTCGACCCCGACATCGCCGCCCAGCTCAAGGACCTCGCCATCCGCGCCTACGCCGCCGTCGGCGGCAGCGGCCTGGCCCGCGTCGACTTTCTCCTCGAAGCCGGCACCCGCCCCCACGTCAACGAGATCAACACCCTCCCGGGCTTCACCGCCATCTCGATGTACCCGCGCCTCTGGGAGCTCTCCGGCCTCCCCCGCCCCCGCCTCGTCGACCGCCTCGTCCGCCTCGCCCAACAGCGCCACGCCCACCGGCGCCGGCTCGACGCGGGGATTCACGAGTTCTTGGCGTCGCTGGGCGGGTAAGAGAGGCGCGATCCGGGAACCTCAGAGCTCCCCTTCCTCCGGCAGCCTCCGCACCACCGCTTCGACCCCACGGCGGGCGAGGTCGCGGCGCATTTGACGGGCTTCGTCGTAGCTGGCGAAGGGGCCGACGAGGACGCGGTGCCAGCCGTCGCGGGTGCTGACCTCGACGGCGGTGGTTAAGGCGGCGATCTGGGTGCGCAGGGCTTCGGCGCGGTCTTCGTCGCGGAAGGCTCCGGCCTGGACGGCGTAGAGCTCACCGGCGGGGGGCTCGAGGAGCACCAGCTCGACCTTCGCGAGACCGGGGCCGATCATGCCGATCTCCTTGGCGGCGGCGCGGGACAGGTCGATGACCCGACCGCGCACGAAGGGTCCGCGGTCATTGATCCGCACCTGGACCGCGCGGCCGTTGTCGAGGTTGACGACTTCGACCAGCGAGCCGAAGGGCAGCGTTTTGTGGGCAGCCGTAAGCGCTTCCTGGTCGAAGGGCTCGCCGCTGGCGGTCAGCCGGCCGTGGAATTTGGGGCCGTACCACGACGCGATACCCCGATCGACCACCGAGCGCTCGGGAACCTGGATCGGGCGGCGGACGCTACACGCGGAGAGCCAGCAGCACAGCGCCACGGCCAGGAGGAATCCAAGGTGGCGGAAGGGAGAGCGAGGGGAGGCGGAGGGCGCTGACCGGCCGGCTTGTTGGCTTGGGAAGAAGCCGCTCCTGCCCTCGAGTGGGGGAGTCTGGGTGGAGCAACCGGGCACCATCGCGGGTCTCTCCGACACCTCCCGATGCTCGCGGAATGCGCCGCGCCTCAGACGCGCGGTGCCTCCGCTTCGGCTCCTTCGAGATCCGCCACCGCCGGTTCGAGATCATCGGTGAGGAATTCCTCGACCTGCTCGGCGGAGCGGCCAGTGAATGCTTGGGGGTCGAGCCAGGAACGGATCTCTTCGGCGCTCAACCGGAAGTTCGGGTCGGTGGCGATCGACTCCATCAAGGGGTTGGCGCCGCCGGCCTCGACGGCTTCCTGCGCCGCCAGGCTGTATTGGCGGATCCGCTCGTGGAGCTCCTGGCGATCCCCGCCGCGGAGCACCGCGTGCATCAGCAGCGTCTCGGTGGCCATGAAGGGCAGCTCGCGCTCGATACGCGCGCGGATCGACGCCGGGCGGACGCGGAGCCCCGAGGCCAGGTGCGCCGCCAGCCCGAGCACCGCGTCGCATCCGAGGAAGGCGTCGGTCAAGACCAGCCGGCGATTCGACGAGTCGTCGAGGCTGCGCTCGAGCCATTGGATGCTGGTGGTGAGCGGACCGTTCAAGCTGTCGGTGATCACCCGGCGGGCGAGACCGCACATGCGCTCGGCGCGGATCGGGTTTCTCTTGTAGGCCATGGCGGAGGAGCCCACCTGGTGCTCGTCGAAGGGCTCGGAGAGCTCACCGACGCCTTGGAGCAGCCGCAGGTCGGTACCCATCTTGTGGCAGCTCTCGGCGATACCGGCGAGGGTGGCGAGGACCGCCGAGTCTTGCTTGCGCGTGTAGGTCTGACCGGTGAGCGTGAAGCTCTTCGTGAACCCCAGCCGTCGCGCCAGCTCGAAGTCGAGGGCGCGGACCTTGTGGCCGTCGCCGTCGAAGAGCGTCAGGTAGCTCGCCTGGGTCCCGGTGGTGCCCTTGACCCCGC
>JAGQSE010000024.1:8705-9540 GCA_020439725.1 Acidobacteriota bacterium | reverse complement strand
AACGAGCTCCGCTCGCCCTTCGGGTTGGGGTGAGCTCCGTCCTCGGGTCACCCCACTCGGCTCTTGTCGTGGAACTCCGTCACTGGCGCCGGATCTCGCGCAGGAATCCAGCCGCCGCAAGAACGAAAGCACTCACGACCCACAACCGCGTAGGCTCCCGCCTTCGCGGGAGCGACGGACGTTGAGGGAAACGGAAAGGCTAGCCCGTGTTGGCTACCCAGAGGCGCTGGGGGTTCCTCGGAGACGACGTACTCCAACCCGCAGGGCGTGGAGCGCGAAGCGCGGAGCGTTAGTGCGGCGGCTCCGAGGGATCCCCAGCGCCGGCCTTAACGAAAAAACTTAGGCCCCAGTCCAGCGGCGCATCACGATGGCGCCGTTGGTGCCGCCGAAGCCGAAGGAGTTGGTCAGAGCGTATTCGAGGTCGGTGGGGCGTACCTGGTTGGGCACGAAGTCGAGATCGCATCCCTCGTCGGGGTGATCGAGGTTGATGGTGGCGGGGAGGACCTGGTGGTGGAGGGCCAGGGCCAGGACGCCGGCTTCGAAACCGCCGGCGGCGCCGAGCATGTGACCGGTGGACGACTTGGTCGAGGAGACCGCCAGCCGGTAGGCGTGGTCTCCGAAAACGCGCTTCACCGCCTGGACCTCCGCCTGGTCACCGAGGGGCGTTGAGGTGCCGTGGGCGTTGATGTACCCGATGACGGTGGGATCGAGCTCGGCGTCGTCGAGGGCCGCCTTCATCACCCGGGCGGCGCCGTCGCCCTCCGGGTGGGGCGCCGAGATGTGGTACGCGTCGGCGCTCATGCCATAGCCGACGATCTCGGCGTAGATCGTCGCG
>JAGQSE010000024.1:5636-8646 GCA_020439725.1 Acidobacteriota bacterium | reverse complement strand
ACGAAGCCGTCGCGGTCCCTGTCCCAAGGACGCGAAGCGTGCTGCGGGTCGTCGTTGCGCGTCGACAGCGCCTTCATGGCGCAGAAACCGCCCATCCCGAGCGCCGTCACCTCGCCCTCCGTACCTCCAGCGAGCATCGCGTCGGCGAAGCCCAGCTGTATCTGGCGGAAGGCATCCCCGACGGCGTGGAGCCCCGACGTACACGCGGTGCAGGGCGTCGAGTTGGGTCCCTTGGCGCCGTACTTGATCGACACATGACCAGCGGCCATGTTCGAGATCAGACCGGGAATGAAGAAGGGAGAGATCCGGCTCGGGCCCCGCTCGAGGTACTTCTCATGGGTGCGCTCGATCAGCGGCAGGCCGCCGATCCCCGACCCGACGATCACGCCGACGCGCTCGGCGTTGTCCTCGTCGACCGCGAAGCCCGAATCATCCACCGCGAAGTGCGCAGCAGCCAGCGCGAAGTGAATGAAGCTGTCGGCCTTCTTGACGTCCTTCTTGTCCATGTAGTCCTCGGGGTCGAACCCGGGGACATGGCCCGCGATGCGCGAAGGAAAGTCGCTGGCGTCGAAACGGGTTACGGGACCGACTCCCGAGCGCCCCTCGAGGAGCGCCTGCCAGTTGTCCGAGGTGCCGACGCCGAGGCACGATACGAGACCGACCCCGGTGACCGCCACGCGGCGTGTTTCGATGACCTTGCTCATGGTCACACCTCGTCTCTAGCAGGTTGCTCGAAGAATCGACGACCGGGGTGGCCACCCCGGTCCGTCCATGGAATCTGCTCGCCGCGGATGCGGCAGGAGGAAGCTCCGCCAGATGCGCCGGAGCCGGCGCCCGCGGGATCAGTTCTCGTCGTCGACGTGGGCTTCGATGTAGCTCACGGCCTCGCGGACGCGGCTGATCTTCTCGGCGTCCTCGTCGGGGATCTCGATGTTGAACTCTTCCTCGAAGGCCATCACGAGCTCCACGATGTCGAGCGAGTCAGCACCCAGGTCGTCGGTGAAGCTGGCATCGGAGGTCACTTCGCCCTCCTCCACACCGAGCTGCTCGACGATGATGCTGCGAACCTTGGCCTCTACAGACATGGGCTATCTCCCTTCCATGCAGTCAATGCTGTCGGATGTTTCCTCAGCTTGTTGCGGCTTGCTACGGCACACCCCGCGGGAACAACTCCTCGGCGCGGGCATTCGGTTGGCGGCTGTGCGGCCGCCATAGTACTAGATGTACAGACCTCCGGAGACATTGAGCACGTGCCCCGTCACGTAGCCGGCTTCCTCGCTGGCGAGGAAGACCACCGGCGCCGCGACGTCGTCGACGGTGCCCAGGCGGCGCAGCACGATCGAGTCGGTCAGACTCTTCTGAGCGGCCTCCGGAAGCGCATCGGTCATCGCGGTCTCGATATAGCCCGGCGCCACCACGTTGACCGTGATGTTGCGGCTGCCGAACTCGCGGGCCAGCGATTTGCTGAACCCGATCAAGCCTGCCTTGGCGGCGGCGTAGTTGGCCTGGCCGACGTTGCCCATCAACCCGACCACCGACGAGACCGAGATGATCCGGCCCCAGCGACGGCGCATCATACCGCGGATGAGGAGGCGGGTGAGCGCGTATGGACCGGTCAGATTGGTGTCGAGGACCCGCTGCCAGTCGTCCATCTTGAGCCGTGCCAGGAGGTTGTCGGCGGTGATCCCGGCGTTGTTGACCAGGATGTCGATCTCCGCGAAGTCTTCGGGCAGCTCGGCGAGCCGCGCCTCCATCTCGTCGGGCCGGGTCAGGTCGAGAGCGAGGGCCGTGGCGCGCCCGCCGGCACCGCGGATCTCCTCCGCCAGCGCCTCGAGCTTGTCGGCGGAGCGGGCCGCCAGCACCACCGCCGCTCCTTGCTCCGCGAGCCGTCGCGCGATGGCCTCGCCGATTCCCTGCGACGCGCCCGTCACCAGCGCGGTCTTGCCGTCCAATCGAAACATCGTCTCTCCTCTCCTCGGATCGATGCGCTCGGCGGGTGTCGCCGGGCCGCTTCGGCTCAGGCCCCGGCGAGCTTCTCCAGCTGGTCCGGGTCGGATACCGCCAGGCAGACGGTGCCCTGGGCGATCCGCCGGTTGAGACCGGTCAGCACCTTGCCGGGCCCGATCTCCGCGAAGCGGCCGATGCCGCCCTCTCCGGCCATCCAGGCGACGCTGTCGGTCCAGCGGACCGTGGCGTCGATCTGCCGGACGAGGGCCTGCCGAGCGGCGTCACCGGTGGTTGCCGGAGCGGCGTCGACGTTGGTCACCACCGGCACCCGCGGATCGTGGAAGGTGGTCTCTTCTAGCATCGGCGTCAAGCCCTCGCGGGCCGGTGCCATCAACGGCGAATGGAACGGCGCCGAGACCGCCAGGAGCACGGCCTTGCGGGCGCCTTGGGCCTTGGCGATCTCCACCGCCCGCTCGACCGCCCCGCGATGCCCCGCGAGCACCGTCTGCCCGTCGCCGTTCAGGTTCGCGATGGCGCAGATCTCGCCCTGGGCCGCCTCCGCCGCTACCGCGTCGACTTGCGCCTTGTCGAAACCGATGATCGCCGCCATGGCACCGACACCGGCGGGGACCGCCTGCTGCATCAACTCACCGCGGCGGCGCACCAGGCGGAGCGCGTCGGCGAGCTCGAGGGTCCCCGCGGCGACCAGCGCCGAGTACTCACCCAGGCTATGCCCTGCCATCATCACCGCCGTGTCGAGCCCCGCCTCGGCCACCGCCCGGTACACCGCGATGGACGTCGCCAGGAGCGCCGGCTGCGTGTTGGCGGTCAGCTGCAGCTCGTCCTCGGGACCTTCGAAGCAAAGACGGGAGAGCGAGAAGCCGAGCACGTCGTCGGCCTCTTCGAACGTCCGGCGGCTGACCTCGTAGGCGTCGGCCCACACCTGCCCCATGCCCACCTTCTGCGAACCCTGGCCTGGGAAGACGAAGGCGGTGCCACCGCCGCCGGGGGTCTGGTCGTTCTCGTCGCTCATGCTGACTCTCCTCCACCGTCTCGGCGCGGG
>JAGQSE010000024.1:0-5469 GCA_020439725.1 Acidobacteriota bacterium | reverse complement strand
CCACGCAACCCGAGGAGCGGCGCCGCGCCATATTCTCGATAATCGGTACGACGCGCCAGGCTATCGAAGGCCGGGCGTGCCAGCCAACCACCGAGAGCCCGCCGCGGGCTCTTGGCGAGCTCCTCGCGCAGCATCCCCCGGATCAGCTCGGCCACCGCCTCCGCGCTCTTGAGCAGGACGTTGCCGACGAAACCGTCGCACACGATGACGTCCACCGAGCCGTTGAAGGCGTCCTGCCCTTCGACATTGCCGATGAAGTTGAGACCGGTCTCCTGGAGCACGCGAAAGACCTCGCGGGTCATGTCCGTGCCCTTCGACTCTTCCTCGCCGATCGACATCAAACCGATCTTGGGGAATGGAATTTGGTTCACTTCCTGGGCGTAAAAATGTCCCATGACGGCGAACTCGCGCAGGTGGGCGGGCTTGGTGTCGACGTTGGCGCCGACATCGAGGACGACGGTGCGGCCCCGCGGGTTGGGGAATTCCGCGGCCAGCGCCGGACGATCCACCCCGGGGATCGTGCCGATGATCATCTTCGCCGCGATCATCGCCGCCCCGGTGTTCCCTGCCGACACCATCGCTTGCGCCTGGCCCTCGTGGACCAGGTCGGCGCACAGGCGGATCGACGAGGCCTTCTTGCGGCGGATGGGCGTGATGGCGGGCTCGTCCATCTCGACCACCTCGTCCGCGTGGATCACGCGCAGGTGGTCGCCGGCGTCCCCGAGACGCGTCAGCTCGACTCGGATCCGCTCTTCGTCACCGACCAGGAGGATCGGGGTGCCGTGGTCCACGGCGGCCCGGAAAGCACCGGTCACCACCTCTCGGGGAGCGTAATCCCCGCCCATGGCGTCGACGGCAACGTGCAATGGTCCAACCCCTCCGGCGCACCGCGAAGCGCGCCGGAGCCCTAGACGAAACTCGGTCCGGGAGCGAACCCTAGGAGTCTAGCAGTTGGGTCGAGCGGCCTAGAGACCGGTCTCGACCTCGACGACCTCGCGGTCCTTGTAATAACCGCAGTGACGGCAGGCGCGATGCGGGACCTTGACCTCGCCGCAGTTGGGGCAGGTCGAGGACGCCGGGCGGTCGAGGGCGTCGTGGGCCCGACGCTTGTCCCGCCGGGCCTTGGAGTGGCGTCGTTTCGGATTGGGCATGGGTAGCTACCTCGGAAAGGTGGTTGCAGGAACGGTTGGAAAGTCGGTGTCGGGTCTGTTGCTCGGTCGGCGCCGGACCTTTCTCGCCCCGTTCTGGGACGAGGAGTCTAGCGCAGGCGAGGATCTCGGCGATGCTTCAGGGCTCATCCCCCGCCAGGCGGCCGCGGAGATCGGCGAGGGCCGACCAGCGCGGATCGACCTCGTGGGTGTCGCAGCTACAGGTCTCGTGGTTCAGGTTGGCGCCGCAACGCGGGCAAAGCCCCTTGCAGTCGGGTCGGCACAGCGGCTTCATCGGGATGTTGAGCTGCAGCTGCTCGAGCAGCAGCGGCTCCGTATCGAGCTCGTCGCCCTCGAGGTGGACGACGCTCATGTCCTTCTCTTCGAGCTCCTGCTCGGCGGCCTCGGGTGCTTCCTCGTGGGTCAGGATCAGGAGCTCGAGGGGCTCGTCGACCTCTACCCGGACGGGCCCGAGACAGCGATCGCAGGCCAGCTCCTGCTCGTAGTGCATCCGGCCCTTCAGGTAATAGCCGGGATCGGTGAACCGCACCTCGCCGGCGACCTCCACCGGCCCGAGGGAGATGACCTCGGAGCGTTCGAGCGCGGCGACCGGGATCTCGAGGGTCTCTTCCCAGCGAAAGGGCTCTTCGTGAGTGCGCTCTAGCTGGATCAACATACGCGGAGTACCCCCTAGGTCCCCAAAGACAAGGCCGCGAGCTTACGCCAAGCGATGAAGCCTGTCAAACCCTTCGGACGCTCCGAAGGGCGGCCGCAGACACCTCGCGAACCGACCTCAGCGCTCGACGCGGAGCTCGAAACGGTCGGGGTTCTCGAGGATCACCAGCGAGCCCCGGTGGAAACCCGCCAACGGAGCCAGCAGGCGATGGAGCGCCTCGAGTCGACGGGCCTCGGAGCCGCCCCGACCGGGCAGGACGGCGAGGACCCGGGTCAGGGCGCCGAGGGCTCGCTCCGCCCGCGACGGCTCGGCCAGCACCGCGACGCGCAGCCGTGACGAGGACGCCCCACGGGCGCGGTCGAGCCCCTCCTCGAGCGCCGGGACGAGGGCGCCGGCGCGCTCGAAGGTGCTCGATCCGCTGGCCATCAGCGTCCAGCCGGCATGCTCGCCATGGTAGCCGTCGGTCCCCAAGAGCGCCGCGACGCCCATGCCGGCAAGGGGCAGCCGCGACGAAGACGGCCCCCCTACTCCCCGCTCGAAGACCGCGAAGGCCGGGATGCCGTCCTCTTCGAAGAGCGCCAGGGCCTGCCGTCGCTCGGGACTCGCCGACAGACCGAGAAGGGCGAGGGGCGGTTCGAGGAGCGAGCGGTCGAGGACGTCGCCGGAGTCACCGAGGGGTGCACCGTCGCTGCCCACCAGGCTGACCGCGAACCCCCGTGGCGCCCGGCGAAGCGTGAAGAGACCCGCAGGAACTTTGGCCGGCGGGTCGTCGAGTCGCAGCAGAGCCAGCGGCTGGGCGTCCAGGTGCAGCGGCGCCCCGGTCGCCACCGTCGCCGGGTCCGCGACGTCCTCGCCGCGGGTGGCGGTCCACAGCGTCCCCCGCCAGCGCACGGTCACGGTGCCCTGCCGCCCGGACACCTCGCCGCCGGCAAGCCAGGGGTTGCCCGCCAACCGGCCCGCCAGCCGCGCGATCCAGGCCACCGTCGGATAGACCCGCGCCGCCACCGCCAGTCTCTCCCCGCCGGTGCTCCAGGCGACGGTCATCTCGCGCGACGGTGGCAGCACGAAGGGCCCGAAGGCCGGAAGCGACATCGCCCGGCGACGGGACAGCAGCCCGGCGGCCTGCCAGTAGCTCCAGGGGTCACCCTGACCGGGGAGCGCCGCCAGATTCTGGTGTGGGTAAGGCACCCAGACGGCGCCATCGAAGCCGTCGTCGAGGAGGAGCGCGACCGGGGCGTCTCCCGAAGCCGGCGTCGCGGCGCGGGCCCGGGGCCAGTACCAGAACCAGACGTGGAGGGCCAGGAGCAGCAGCGCTCCACCACCGATCACCCACGTCAGCCGTCTTCGGGTCACGGGCAGCCTCGTATCTCCCTCGCCATCTTGCTCGCCGGGTCGTGGCCGCGAACGGCCGCGATGATGATAGCGCCTATAATCCGCTCCTCCCATGAGCTCTCCACGACGTCATTCCGAGCCGCCGGACGGGACCTCCGCGGCTCCCGCGGAAGGCTCGCTGCCCATCCGCGCCTACCGTCGCGCGCGCTACTTGGCGAGCCGGCTGCGGCCGCGGCGAGTCCTGGCTACCGTCCGCTGGGGCCTCGGTGTCTTGGGGACTACCCGGGCGCTGCGCCGCGAGCGACGCCTGACCGTCGCGGTGGACGTCTCGGCCTTCTGGGAGCCCTTGACGGGGATCGGTTGGTATCTCTACCGCCTCCTCGAGCACCTGGCCGATCGCGACGACCTGCGGCTCCGCCTTTACGGCCCGTTTATCGCCCCGGCCTCGGAGGCTCCGCCGCCGGTGGTCCCGCTGCCCACGGGCCCGGCCATCGAGTGGGTGCACCACGACGTGCCCGAGGACCTGTCGCTGCCACCGTGGCGCATCGCCCAGCTGCTGCAACGGGTCCAGCCGCTACTGCTCGGCGCCCACGACAACCGCATCGTCTTCGCTCCCAACTTCATGCCCCCCCGTCGTTTCCTGCTGTGCCGAGGCGCCCTCGTGGCCACCATCCACGACCTCGCCTTCCGGCTGGTGCCGTGGACCCTGCGCCAGGAAACCCTCGAAGACCTCGAGACGCGTCTCGACGCCACGCTCGAGCGTGCCACCCACCTGATCACCCCGAGCCGGGCGGTGCGCGACGAGATCCTCGGTCTCGAGCTGGCCGCCGCCGACCGGGTCCACGCGGTCCACCACGGCCCCGGTCAGCTGGCCACCGTCGAGCCCGGCGAGCCGCCGCCGGGGACACCGCCGGAGTACTGCCTCCACGTCGGAACCCTCGAACCGCGCAAGAACCTGCGGGTCGTGCTCGACGCCTGGCGCAAGCTCCACGCTCGCGGCGCAAGGGTACCGCCGCTGGTCCTGTGTGGTCGTCTCGGCTGGAAGCCGGAAGCGCTGTTGCCGCTCCTCGAGACCGGGGAGGAGGAGGGCTGGCTGGTGCATTTCGGCTATGTCGAGAGCGAGCAGCTGGCGGCGCTTTACCAGGGCGCCCGGCTGGTGGTCCTACCGTCGATCTACGAGGGCTTCGGTCTACCCGCCGTCGAGGCGCAACAGGCCGGTGCACCGCTCCTCTCGAGCGACATCCCGGTGCTGCGCGAGGTCGCCGGCGACGGCGCGCTCTACATACCGCCCGACGACGCCGAGGCGTGGGCTAGCGCGGTCATCGAGGTCCTCTCGAAGCCCGACGAGGCAGACGAGCTCGCCGCCCGCGGCCAGGCCAACGCCGCCCGCCTCGACTGGCACCGCGCCGCCGAGGAGACCCTTGCGGTGTGGCGCCAGGCCGCCGACAGCCGCTGAAGCTCCTCCCAGCCGAGGTGGAAAAACAGTGCCGGGAAAGGTGCCACCCACCTGGCAACTCGTTTGGGAAAAGGTGCTGAGAAAAGGTGCCAGCCACTTGGCAACTCGTTTGGGGTCAGAGACTTGAGGCGAAGAGCCACGCCCGGCGGAGCCCTCGGCAGCAACCGGTAGATCTTGGGTCCCCCAGCGACTTGGTATAGCCTCAAGGGCCGCTCGCCCGGCATGGACCGGCGGGCACGCTTCCCGCGACATCACTTTCCGCACCGGGAGTCATCATGGCCGAGCAGTTCATCTACGTCATGCAGGGCCTCACCAAGGTCTATCCGCCGCACCGCGAGGTGCTCAAGGACATTTGGCTGTCCTTCTACCCGGGCGCCAAGATCGGCGTCCTGGGCCGTAACGGCGCCGGCAAGAGCACGTTGCTCAAGATCATGGCCGGAGAGGTCACCGACTTTCTCGGCGAAGCTTGGGCGGCGGAAGGCACGCGCGTCGGCTATCTGTCCCAGGAACCGCAGCTCGACGAGTCGAAGGACGTGCGCGGCAACGTCGAGGACGGCGTCGCCGAGACCCGCGCGCTGCTCACCCGCTTCGACGAGATCAACGCCCGCTTCGGCGAGGAGATGAGCCCCGACGAGATGGAGCAGCTCCTGGCCGAGCAGGGCCGAGTCCAGGATGCCATCGACGCCGCCGGTGGCTGGGAGCTCGAGCGCACTCTCGAAATCGCCATGGACGCGCTCCGCGTACCACCCGGCGACGCCGACGTCCGCACCCTCTCCGGGGGCGAGCGCCGCCGCGTGGCGCTCTGCCGGCTGCTCCTCCAGCGCCCCGATCTGCTGCTCCTCGACGAGCCCACCAAC
>JAGQSE010000461.1 GCA_020439725.1 Acidobacteriota bacterium | reverse complement strand
CCCGACGCGTTGTCGTCGGCGCCGTTGTGGGGCTCGTGGGAATCGGGCTCCATCGAGCCCGGGCCTCCCAGACCCAGGTGGTCGTAGTGGGCTCCCACCACCACCGCTCGGGGCAGCGCCTCACCGGCGGCGGGCAGACGCCCCACCACGTTGGCGGTCTGGGCGGTGCGCCGCGCGAGCTCGACGGCGAGGCTCACGTGACCGCCACCCAGGAGCCGCTTCGCCACCGCACGGCTGACGTGTACCGCCGGCAGCCCGGCATCGCCGCGGGCGTCGACCCGTAGCGCCGGCAACGGCGACTCCTCCGCCATCTCGCCCTCGCCGCCGGTCCCCAGGTCGGCGAAGATCACCGCCACGGCGCCGTGCTCGCGGGCATTGAAGGCCTTGTAGCGCAGCTCGCTGAAACGCCGCTGGTCGGACTCCTTGGCGAAGGTATCGCCCTCGGGGAGGAAGCGGCGCACGAGGACCACCTTCCCGTGGACGTCGAGGCCGTGGTAGTCGTCGTGCTCGAGGTCCGCCGCGGTGACGCCCCAGCCGGCGTCGACGACGTCAGCTTCGATCGTGCCGTCGGCCGAGAACGACGCCGGGCGGAAGTCCGCCGCCGTCACCGCCTCGCCATCGACGGTCAGTCTGGTGCCATCCTTGACGTCCACCGCCACCGGCACCTCGAAGCGCTGCAGGTAGCCGCCGTCGTCACCGGCGGGCTCGAGCCCCAGCTCGGCGAAACGACCGGCGAGCCACTCCGCCGCAGCGTCGATGCTCTCGGTTCCGACGCCGCGCCCCTGGCGCTCGTCCGCCGCCAGCCAGCGGACGTCGGCCATGTAGCGATCGGCGGCACCCTCGGTCCGCGGCCCCAGCGGCACCGTCGACCAGCGCGAGACGTAGACGTCGGTCTCACCGGGCTTGCCCTGGTTGCGGTTCGAGCTGAACGCCAGCCACCGGCCGTCGGGGGAGAAGATCGGGAAGCCGTCGAAGCCCGGCGCGTAGGTGATGCGCTCGAGCTGGGTGCCGTCGACGTTCACCGCCCACAGGTCGAACTCTCGCGGGCTGCCGCCATAATTCGACGAGAAGATGATCCGCTTGCCGTCGGGGTAGAAGTAGGGCGCGAAGGAGGCGGCACGGAGATAGGTGACCTGCTGCGCGTCGGTGCCATCGGCGTTGGCGACCCAGATCTCGAGCTCGCCGGGACGCACCAGGCCTTCCCCGAGAAGCTTCTGGAAGTCCTCGAGCTCGGGCCCCGGCACCGGCCGCGAAGCCCGCCAGACGATCTTCTTGCAATCCCGCGAGAAGAACGCCCCGCCGTCATAGCCCGGCGTGTGGGTCAGCCGCTGGACGTTGCCGCCGTCGGCATCCATGCGGTAGAGCTCGAGGTCGCCGTCACGGGTCGAGGTGAAGACGATGGAGCCATCGATCGGGCAGACCGTCGCCTCGGCGTTGTAGGCGCCGGGCTCGGTCAAGGCCTTGAGATCGCTGCCATCCCCCTTGGCGGTGTAGATCCGGTAGGTGTTGTAGATCGGCCAGACATACCCCTTCGAGTGATCGGGCACCGGCGGGCACTCGGGGCTCGCCTCGTGGGTCGAGGAGTAGATCACCCGCTCACCGTCGGCCGTGAAGTAGGCGCAGGTGGTCCGGCCCGTGCCCGTCGAGACCAGCTGCGGCGGGGTCGAGCCGTCCACCTTCATGCGGAAGATCTGGTCGCACGAATAGGGCGGCCGCGTCGTCTGAAAGCTCAGCTCGGTGCCGTCCGGCGACCAGTAGGCCTCGGCGTTCTCACCGCCGAAGGTCAGCTGCCGGGTCTGCCACAAGTGCACCTCGCGCGGGTCGTGCAGGCGGCCCGTGGCCTCGAAGACCTGACGCGCGGCCTCCGCCGCCGGATCGACCTCGGCGGCCCCTTGCGAGCCCGCATCGCCGTGGCCATGGGGCGACGTCCCCTCCGCCGCGTGCGGGTGAGCTCCACCGCTCGCCGGATCCTGATGCGTCGTCTCTTGGGCGCCCGCCGCCGCCCCCGTCGCCAGGAGCAACGCGAGAATCGTCGTCGGGACCGCTCTCCCTCCTCCCCAGCGGCCCATGGCTCAGGCCCCCCGCCCGGCGATGGCACCGGCGAAATCGACCAGGCGCGACGAGTAACCCCACTCGTTGTCGTACCAGGCGAGAACCTTGACCACGCGATCGCGGAGCACGATGGTGCTCTCGGCGTCGACGATGGACGAGTGCGGATCACCGAGGATGTCGCGGGACACGAGGGCTTCGTCGGTGACCCGCAGGACCCCCTTGAGCGGCGGCTTCGAAGAGGCCGCGGCGAGGGCGGCGTTGACCCCCTCGGCGGTGACGTCGGTCTTGAGGGTCGCGACGATGTCGGTGAGGGAGCCGTCGGGGACCGGCACGCGGACCGCCATGCCGTCCATGCGACCGGCGAGCTCGGGCAGGACCAGACCGGTGGCCTTGGCGGCGCCGGTGCTCGTCGGCACCATCGACACGGCGGCTGCACGGCCGCGGCGGCGCTTGCGCATCGGCGTGTCCATGAGCGTCTGGCTCGAGGTGTAGGCGTGGACCGTCGTGATCATCAAGTGCTCGACCCCAAAGCTCTCGTGGAGCACCTTGGCCACCGGCGCCAGG
>JAGQSE010000460.1 GCA_020439725.1 Acidobacteriota bacterium | reverse complement strand
CAGCGCGCCGCCGCGCCACCGCTCGCCGCGACGGCGTTCTGCAGGATCACCATCGCCTGGAAGAGCGGTGTGTGGGCCAGGTCGCGCTCCGGCTGGAGGGCCTCCACCAGCCGCTCGAAGGGCAGGTCCTGATGCTCGAAGGCGGCCTGAGAGACCCCGTGGAGCCGCGCCGCCAGCTCCACCAGGGAGGGCGAGCCACCGACGTCCGCGCGCAGCACGAGGGTGTCGACGAAGAGGCCGAGGAGCCCCTCGAGCTCGGTCCGCGACCGTCCCGACACCGGCGTCCCGAGGGCGACCTCGGACTGCCCGGACCAGCGGGCCAAGAGCGCCGCGTAGCAGGCGGTGAGCATGTTGAACAGGGTCGTCCGCCGCGAGCGCGCCAGGGCCTCGGCGGCGCGGGTCAGCTCGGGGCCGAGGTGGATGGGCACCTCCGCCCCCGCCGTGCTCCGCACCGCCGGCCGCGGCCGGTCGAGGGGCAGCTCGAGCACCGGCACGGCTTCGAGCTGACGCCGCCAGTAGTCGAGCTGCTCCGCCGCCAGCTCGCCGCTCAACCGCCGCCGCTGCCAGAGCGCGAAATCGCCGTACTGGATCGCCGGCTCGGGGGGCGCCTCGGGGAGCGGCCCTCCGACCTCCGGCGCGACCCGTGAGTTGTAGAGCACCGCCAGCTCGCGGAGCAGGAGACCCAGCGACCAGCCGTCGCTGACGATGTGATGCTGGTGGATCACCAGGGCGTGTTCCGGCGTCGCGCCGCCGGCGAGGCGCACGAGCAAGGTCCGCCAGCCGGGCCGCCGCAGGAGATCGAAGGGTCGGCGGACGAGCCCGCGGAGCAGCCCGGCACCGACCTCCTCGCGGACGGGCTGCTCGAGCCGCGTCAGATCGACCCGCGGCGGCAGCACCGGCCCTGGCGGCAGCACCCGCTGGACCGGCTCCTCGCCGACCAGGGGGAAGACCGTCCGCAGCACCTCGTGCCGGCGCGCGACCTCGGTCAACGCCGAGGCGAGGGCTCGGCCCCTGAGAGTCCCGGCGAGGCGCAGGGCCACGGGCAGACCGTACGCCGGGCTCGACGGGTCATAGCGGTGGAGGAACCACAGACGCTGCTGGGCGAAGGAGAGGGGAGGCGGCGCGAGGGTCGCCCGTGGCTCGAGCCGTTCGCCCTCGAGGTCCGGGAGCCCGCCGACCTCCCGCGCCAGCCCCGCCACCGTCGGCTCGGCGAAGAGCAGACGCAGCGGCAGCTCGACCCCCAGCTCTTCGTGGATCCGCGACACCAGCCGGGTAGCGAGGAGCGAATGGCCGCCGAGCTCGAAGAAATCGTCCTCGGCGCCGACCTCGGGAAGGTCGAGGACCTCGGACCAGAGCTCGGCGATCCGCGTCTCGAGCCCCGCCGCCGGGGTGCGCGACGCGGTGCCCCCGGACCACGGCTCGAGCTCCGCCAGCGCGCGGCGGTCGATCTTGTCGTTGGCGGTCCGCGGCAGCTCGTCGAGCAGCACCACGGCGCCGGGCACCAGGTAGGCGGGCAGTCGCTCGCGAGCGAAGGCCAGCACCTCGGCGCTGGTGACGGCCGCCCCGGTCTCGGGCACGGCGTAGGCGACCAGCCGCTTGTCGTCGGCCGCGCTCCCGGCCACCAGGACGACCACCGCCGAGAGCGCCGGATGCTCCTCGAGCGCCGCCTCGATCTCCGCGGGCTCGACGCGGAATCCGCGCACCTTGACCTGGTCATCGAGACGGCCGGCGAAGTCGAGACTGCCGTCGGCCAGCCATCGCGCCCGGTCGCCGGTGCGGTACGCCCGCGCCCCCGCCACCGAGCCCGGGAGGGACACCGGCAAGGGCACGAAACGCTCGGCGGTGAGCGCCG
>JAGQSE010000459.1 GCA_020439725.1 Acidobacteriota bacterium | reverse complement strand
AGGTCGATGCGCCAGCCGATGTTCTTCTCGCGCACACCTTGGCGCTGGCTCCACCAGGTGTAGTGACCCTCGCCGGGCTCGAAGACGCGGAAGGTGTCGGTCCAGCCGTTTCGCAGCCAGCGGTCGAGCTCCTCGCGTTCCTCGGGCCGGAAACCGCTGGTCTTCTCGTTGGACTTGGGGCGGGCCAGGTCGATGGGCTTGTGGGCGGTGTTGAAATCGCCCATGACGAGGATCGGCTCGCCGCGCTCGCGGGCCGGTTCGAGGAGGTCGAAGACGCGCTGGTAGAAATCGAGCTTGTAAGGGATGCGCGACAGGTCACGGTTGGGGCCGTTGCCGTTGGGGAAATAGCCGTTGGCCACCAGGAGCCGCCCGAAACGCGCCAGCTGAAAGCGTCCTTCGGAGTCGAAGCGATCCTCCCCCAGCGAAGCCTCCACCCCGTCCGGCGGCCGCCGCGACAGCAGCCCGACGCCGCTGTACCCCGCCTTCTCCGCCGAGATCCAGTGCGTGTGCCACCCTTCGAACCCGCACAGCTCCTCCGGCAGCTGCTCCTCGCGCGCCCGCACCTCCTGCAGCCCCACCACTTCCGCCCCATCCCGCGCCAGCCAGTCGGCGAAGCCCTTCTTGGCGCAAGCCCGAATCCCGTTCACGTTCCAAGACACGATGCGCACGATCCATCTCCTCCGCGGTCGTCAGCGTTTCCGAACAGGGGATGGATACCACGGGAGGAGAGCGCAGCCCAAGAGCTCAGGAGGCGGAGCCTATGGCAGCGGCCGGAAAGAAGCGGACTGGCGCCATCTAGCGGTCGTCGCCGAGCCGTGGAGACCGCCAGCCGGGTGGTGTAGCCCAGCTGTCGCCGCGAGCCGGATACCGATAGTCACCGCTCTCGAGGCGCTGCCAGTCGGCGTCGCTCCATTCTCGGCTCTCACCGCTGGCGAACCCCTCTGCGACCTCCGACTCGAAGCGATCCCGAAGCGCCGCCAGCTCCTCGGGGCTGCGGCGCGTGACGAGGCGCGTGACCAGGTCGGCACGTAGCGGCTCCGGCAGGTTCTGGAGCAGCTCGTCCATGAGCGCCGCACGCTCCGCGGCGGGCAGGGTGCGAATCTGAGCTTCGATCTCGGCGCGAGTCATGTGGACGAGCATACGCCTTCGACTCTCAGCCTCCGCGGCGACCGACATCGGCCCCGAGCCGTTGCTCCGAGCTCCGCCCGCGCTCCACCAGCACCAAGGAGATGCCGCCGAGGATCGCTACCGAAGCGAGGGCCAGACGTAGGGTGATGGGTTCGCCGAGGAGAAGGATGCCGCCGAGGGCGGCGAGGACGGGGACGCTGAGCTGGACGGTGGCGGCCTGGGTGGCCTTGAGCGCGGGCAGGGCGGTGTACCAGATCGCGTAGCCGACGCCCGAAGCGAGGGCACCCGAGGCCACCGCCAGGGCAGCGCCGGCGGGATCGAAGGACGCACGGCCCGCCAAAGCCAGGCTGACGAGGATGGCGATGGGCGCGGCGCGGAGGAAGTTGCCGGCGGTGACTCGGGTGGGATCGCCGGCGCCCCTGCCGCGGAGCGAGTAGATGCCCCACGCCACGCCGGCGGCCAGCATCAAGAGCGAGCCGACGATCGGCGGTGCCGATAGACCCGGGAGCAACAGCCCGACGAGGCCACCAAGGGCGAGCACCAGCCCGATAACCTGGACGCCGTCGAAACGCTCGCCGGACGCGAGACCGTGGCCGATCATGGTCGCCTGCACCGCGCCGAAAAGCAGCAACGCGCCGGTCGCCGCGGGCAGGCTGACATAGGCGAAGGAAAAGCCGGCAGCGTAGGCGAAGAGGGCCAGCGCGGACGGCCAGCTGCCGCCGCCGGACCGGCCCGCCGACTTGAAACGCACCACCAACCAGAGCATCAGCGCACCGGAAGCGAGCCGCATCACCGTGAAGCTGGCGGGGTCGAGATCGGTCTCGCGCAGCGCTGCCCGGCAAAGGAGGGAGTTGCCCGCGAAGGCGACCATCGCCAGCGCCGTGAGAACCACGGTGCGCGCGGGCAGCATCAGCCGGCGACCGCGAGAAGGGTCAGCACTCCGACGAGGAGGAACGGGATCCAGGCGAGGTGACGCCCCCTCGAGGCGAGGAGCACGACCAGACCGTGGACCAGGAAAGTCCCGCCCACCACTCCGCCGACAGCGGCGGCCTCGAGCGGCCCTCGGGCCAGAAGGACCAGGATCGCCGCGAACCCGAGCCACGCCAGCGACGTGAGGTGCCAGGCGAAGCGCAGCGTCCGGCGGGTGAACTCGGTACCACCGAAGAGCTTGGGCAGCTGGTCACGGCGGAAGAGCCGGATCAGGATGTAGCGCTCTCCCAGGTACGAGTGGGCGGCAGCAACTCCGACGAGGACCAGGGCGGCCACGGTGAGAGCGATGGTCATGATGTGGGTCAACCTCGACGACGACTCTCGTCAAACAGCGTCTGGTTGGAGTCTACAGCCGCGCGCAATCAAGGCTACGATAGAAAACGGTCCGCGGCTGCTTCGGCCCTGGACGCCCTACCAACCGTCGACTCTTTCCTCGCCCCAAGGAGATCCCCATGCCTGGTCCCGCCCGCGCCGGTGCCGTCCTGTTCGCCATGGACGCCCCACGCCTCGCCTCGTTCTACGAACACGTCCTCGCCATGAAGCGACTCCACGACACCCAGGGACTGATCGTCATCGAGTCGCCGGACTTCCAGCTGGTGCTCCACGCGATCCCACCGGAGATCCTCGCCGGCATCACGATCGAGACACCGCCCGCGCTCCGCGAGGACGTCGCGATGAAGCTCTTCTTCACCGTCGACAGCCTCGCCGACGCCGCCGCCCGAGCTGCAGAGCTGAGTGGTGGGGTGTTCGGCGAGGAGTGGCAGGGACCCGGTTTCCGGGTGCGCGACGCCTTCGACCCCGAGGGCAATGTCTTCCAGGTACGCGAGCTGACCTGATGACCCGACCGGGGGGCAACGGCTCCCCTCGCGCACTCCCCTAGATACGAGGACCCCTGTCGCCGATGGCTCGCACCCCCGCGGGCAAACGGTCCATTCTGGACCACAGGGTTCTCTCGCCGCGAGGTACCGAGGCGCGCTCGAAGGGGCTCGCAGCCGGTGCTCGGCGATTCCCAGTATCTGCCGATGCCCCCCCGGCAGGCCCGCCTCCGGGCTGCGCCGGGGGGCCCGCCATCCCCGGGGTCTCCGAAGGCTCGCTGAAACTCGATTGAGTAGCGCAGGCCGGGTCAGGCCTCGTCGCCGGCCTCGGTCTCGTCGTCACTGCTGTCGAGGCTCTGGACGATCTGTGTGACCTCGATCTCGGCGCGGCGGATCTTGGCGCGGCACAGGGTCAGGAGCTCGGCACCATGACGCAGCTCGGTGGCCAGCTCGTCGAGATCGATCTCTTCGCCCTCGATCCGGCCGAGGATGCCTTCGAGGGCTTCGAGGGCCTCGCCGAAGCTCGGCTCCGGCGTCTCGTCGCTCTTCGAAGCGGGGGTCTTTGCGGTCTTCGCCATGGCTACTCCTCGATGCGGCTGGTGATCGTGCCGCGGGACACTTGGGTGGTGATCGTCTGCCCTGCCGTCACCTGCTCGGATCGCCGGATCAAGGTGCCGTCGGCACCGCGGGTGATGCTGAAACCGCGCTCGAGGGTGCGCTCCGGGGACAGCGTCTCGAACACCCGGGCGAGGCCATCGGCCGTGGCGCGGGCGGCGGCGAGGCGGCCACGGGCGGCCACCGCCATGCGATCTAGGAGCGGGCGCGGGCGGGCCGCGGCGCGCTCGAGGAGACGGGGGGCCGCCCCGGCGATCTGCCCGCCGACGCGGTCGAGACGTTGACCACCGCTCTTGAGCAGCTCCCGGGACAATCGTGCGAAGAGGCGCTGGTACTCGTCGAGCCGGGCAGCGGTGGCGAGCAGTCGACCGTGGGCGAGCCGCAGCTCGCGCTCCGCCCGATCGACCGCGCGCTGCGCGGCGAGGAGCGGCTCGAGCGCCTCGCGACGCAGACGGCGCTTGAGATCGAGGACGGCGGCGTCGGCCTCGGCGACGAGCTCGACCAGGTGCTCGGCGACCTTGGTCGGGGTCTTGAACGCGGTATGCGCGACCCGGTCGGCGATGCTCTCGTCGATCTCGTGACCGAGCCCCGTGAGCACCGGGAACGGCGCCCGCGCCACCGCCTCGGCGACGACGCGGGTGTCGAAGGCGGCGAGGTCCGAACGCGCTCCGCCGCCGCGGATCAGCACCGCCAGCGGCACGGCGGCCGCGGCCAGCGCCGCCAGGGCCGAGGCGATCTCGCGCTCCGCCCGGGCGCCCTGGACCGCCGCGTGGACGAAGACGACGCGGAAGCCATAGCCGCTCTCTTCGAGACTGCTGAGGAAGTCGTGGTACGCCGCGCTGCCTTCGGAGGTCACCAGACCGAGCACGAGGGGCAGCTCCGGCATCGGCAGGACGCGGTTCGCCTCGAGCAGACCGGCGCGCGCCAGGTGCTCGAGGGTCTCGCGCCGGCGCTGCTCGAGGAGACCCAGGGTGAAGACCGGGTCGACCTCGCGCACCACCAGCTGCATGCGGCCACCGGGGGGCCAGAAGTCGAGACCGGCGCGACAGCGGATCTGCATCCCTTCGGCGATCTGCTGGCGGCTCGAGGCGAGGGCGCGGCGCACGCGCACCAGGTCGCCGCGCCAGATCACCGCGTCGAGCTTGGCGACGATGCGGTCGTGCTCTCCCTTTTCGACCAGCTCGAAGTACAGGTGGCCATTCTGGCTCTGCTTGACCCGCTGAACCTCACCGACCACCCACACCGAGCGGAACGCCTCGCCGAGAAAGTCCCGCACCTCGGCACAGAGCGCCGAGACCGCGTAGGTGGCTTCGGAGTAGGGGGACAGCATGACGCCGCGCCGGCCGTGACCGGCGTTTCGACCTAGTGGTAGGACTTGAGCTGCTTGCTGCTGTCGAGGGGGATCGCGTCGGCCCACTCGAGGGCTTCGGCGTCACCCATGGTCAGCTTGTCGAGGAACTTGGCGGCGTCCTTCTTGTCGAAGAAGAGGCGCCAGATGAAGGTGTGGCCGGCGGGGGCGGTGAAGTAGGTGAACTTCTTGGTGCCGTCGGAGAGATCGAAGCCCAGGTTGCCTTCACCGTTGACACCGACACAGGCCATGGCGATGGCGCGGTAGGCGAGGGCGAGAGCCTTCAAGGCGTCCTCGAAATCCCCCAGCTCCTCGCGGCTCAGGGGCGAGTGGAACAGGCTGAGACGCGATCCGTCCTCCTCCGCCAGGAGGTTGTACGGGACGTCGCTCCGGTCCATGGCGTCCTTGGTATCGCTGGTGGTGACGAAGACGTCGTCGGTGCCGTCGACCTTGTAGGTGATGGCGTAGGTCTCCTGATCAATGCGATTGATCACCTCGCTCAGGATGCCTTCGTCTTCGATCGTGAAGTAGTACAAACGGTTCATCAAGCGCCGGGCGCTCATCGTGGACTCCTCCGGAAGTTGAAGCTTCGCAACCGGTCGGGTGGCGTCTCATGCACCGCTCCGGCCGCAGCCGAACGCCATCTCGGGGTCGCGCCTTCTCGAGAGCGGTGCTGGGGTCGGGTCATCCTTCGACGATCGTGGTTGCGAAGCGCGTACGGCCGCCCACGTCAGGGCGGACGGCCTTTCAGTCTACCAGACGGCGGGCGGCGAGCTCACCCTTCGGTAGAGAGTGGCCGGGGGGAATCCGGTACGGACCCCGTGAGAACGCGAAGATGCATAGGGTCGGATCTTGCGATAAACTCATGTCCGGCGCTTTTGACGAACAAGCACAAGAAAGATCACCGCGAAGTTTCGCCCGGCCAGAAATCAGACCTGGCCCGCGGCAAGATCGCGTTGCCCCCCTGGATCTCCGATGACCGAGCTGAGCTCACCTTTGCAGCAAGGTTCCGCCGATTCCGAAGCCCTGCCGTTGCGTCTTCCCGTACCCTTGATCTACGTCTGGACCGCGCCGGGAAACGAGGCTCTCCTCTCGCGGATCGAGCCGCCGTCGCTGCTCGGGTTGATCCGGCTGGCTCCCCGCCTCTTCGGGGTTCGCCCCTCGCCCGGGGAAGCGGCGGAGATCGACGTCGCCCTCGACTGCTGCGGCCGCTTCCTCGAACCGATCGTCGGGTCGGCGGAGCACCCCCAAGCGGAGGTCTCGGCACTGATCCTTCCCGGCGAGGTTTGCGGTTTCGGAGATCGTTGGGAGGTGGCGCGGGATCCGCTCCTCGACGAGCTGTTCGAGAAGCCGCCGTCGGTTCCCTGGGGTCGGGTGTACCTCACCGGCTACGCCGCCAGCCGGATCGAGGGACGGCGCCCGGTCACCCCCTGCGGCGACTATCGCCGGCCCTCCGGTGGAACCGTGAACCTCTTCCGCTCCGCCGGTCCCACGGCTCACCTCTACCCCTGGCGCAGCCCTCGGCTGCTCGGTCGCGAGACGCGCTTCGTCCACCGACCGGCGGTCGAAGCGATGCTCTCGGGGCTGGCACAACACCCCGTGCTGCGCATCGTCGGCCCGCTGGGCTGTGGCAAGACGCGTCTGGTCTGGCAGACCCTCGGTCCCGGGCGGCCCGAGGTGCGGTCCGGCGACAAGGCGACCGGATGGGTCAACCTGGCGGCCTTGAGGATCGGCACGACCCGGCCCGAAGTGCTCTTGCTGCGCCACCTCGAAGGGATCGCCGCGCGCGCCCGCCAGCCCTTCGACCTGGGGGCGAGCCTGCCCGAGAGCGAGACCGGGACCCAGCTCCGGCGTCTGACCACCGGTGAGCACCTGCCGCCGGACCTCGACCTCGTGCCGCTCGTGGTCAGCGCCCTCAAGGTGCTGAGCCGCAAGACGAGCCCACCCTTCCGCCTGATCTTCGACAGCCTCGAGGCGGCGCGGCCCGCCGACCGGGATCTGGTCGGTCGGCTGATCGAGGCCTTTGCCGACTCCGCCGACGTGCGCTTCGTCCTGGTGGCCCGCACCGGACACCCCTGGCCCCAGGCCTGGAGCGCCTCGCCGCTGGTCAACCTGCCACCGGCCAGCGAGGGCCAGATGGCCGAGATCACCGCCTCGCTCTTCGAGGGTCTGTCGATGCCCGGGGAAGTCGAGCGCCGGTTCCTCACCGAGTGTCAGGGCTGCGTCTTCGCGCTCGAGGAAGGCCTGGTCAAGATGATTCACCAGCGCCAGCTGCGACGGATCTACGGCAACTTCTTCTTCGGCGGTTCGAAGGAAACCGAGTACGAACCGTCGGCTCGCTTCGTCCAGCACGTCGAAGCCGAGGCCTGGGCTCTCGGTGCCGCGACCGGTCCTCGGCTGCTGTCCTTCGCCGGTGGCGGCGCCCCGCCGAACTTGATCCGGACCGCCGCCACCGAGCTGGGCCTCGAGCTCGAGGAAGCCTGGGAGAGCCCCTTCCTCGCCGCCGGTTGGCTCGAGCGGTGCAAGACGCCTTGGGGTCACGGCGTCACCTTCGCCATCCCCGCGCTGGCTCGCGCTCTCGGTACCACTGTCGAGGGCCCCGCCGCCGTCCGGGTCCGGCATGCCCTCGGCTGTGCCCTGGCAGCGGCATCGGCGGACCCACCGGCGCTCTGGCAGGCCTATCCGCTGCTCTCGGGCTCGGCGGAGGCCTTGCCGGTGATCTTGAGCCTGGCCAAGGGCTCCGCGGTCGAGGTGGCACCGGCGGGTATCCTCGAAGGCTTGGCACGCGAGCTGGTGGCGCTCCGGCGGCGCGGCGGCGGAGACAGCCTCGAGCTGGCCCTGTTGTGGAAGATCCTGCCGCTGGCACGGCGCCTCGGACGGCTCGAACGCTACGCGGAGGAGCTGCCGCGGGCCATCGAGCTGGCCAAGGCGGAACCACGCAAGGTCCTGGCTCTGGCGACGCTCAAGGCGGAGGTCGACCTGATCAAGGGGCGTCTCGAGGAGGGGGAACGGACCCTGCGCGCGGCCCTCGAGCTGGTCATGGACCAGGATCCAGGCCGCCAGGCGCTGGTCCTGCTCCAACTCGGCCGCCTGATGATCCGCCAGGAACGGTACGTCGAGGCGCGGGCGCTGTTCGAGCAGCTCTTGCCGGTGCTCGAAGAGGGGGCGAGCCCGGCCCAGGTCGCCTCCTGTCTCTTCCACCTGGGGAACATCGCGCTCCACCAGGATCGCCTCGACGACGCCTACGAGCTGCACCAGCGCGCACTGACGATCCGCGAGAGAGACGACAACCTCAAAGCCGCCGGCTCCTCCTACTCGGCGCTGGGGGCCACGGCCCTCGCCGACGGCGACTACGCGCGCGCCCTGGAGGAGTACGCGCGGGCCGAGGAGCTCCTCGAGCAGCACGGCGACCCGGGGGAGATCAGCTATGCGCTGCTGGGACGGGGCCGCGCCCTCAATCGCATCGGCGACTATGCCGCCGCCGGAGAGCCGCTGCGGCGCGCGCTGGCGATCCGCGAGCAGCAGCCGGACCCCGTCGGCGAGGCTATCGCCCGGCTCTGGCTGGCCATGAACCTGCTCGACCAGGGCCGCACCGACGAAGCGCTCAAGGAGGCGAGGCAAGCCCACTTCGCGCTCAGCCTGGGGAGCGAAGGCGTGCAGCTGGCCGACGCCGAGCAGACCCTCGGGCGGATCCACCTGCGGCGCCGCGCGTTCGACAAGGCGCGCTCACACTTCAACGCGGCGCTGTCGCTCCAGCGGCGGCATCACCAGGCCAGCTCGGTGCTGGTCACCGAGAGCCTGCAGCTCGAACGGGCTCTCGAGCAGGGCGAGACGCCGGAAGTGCGACGGATCTGCAAGCTGTTCACCTCCGAACGGCACCACCTGCGACCCATGGCGCGGCGCGAGCTCGTCCACTACCGC
>JAGQSE010000458.1:11645-13395 GCA_020439725.1 Acidobacteriota bacterium | reverse complement strand
AAGCAGTCGGGCAACGGCCGCGAGTTCGGCCGTCTTGGCCTCGAGGAATTCCTCGAGGTCAAGGCGCTGTTGCTCTGAGACCCGGCTCGCCCGCCGACTTCGACACCGGGTCTTCGCCCCGCGCCAGAGCCTGGTATCGTCCAAGCTTCGGCCCGACGAGCCACTACCGATCCCCTTGCCATCGTCAGAGGACCCCTCCCATGCCTGAAGAGGCCCAGACCCCAGCCCCCTCCGAAACCCCTGCCGCTCCAGCGAGCTCCGGAACCCCCGCCCCCCCGGCCGCCGGCGGCGGTTCCGATCGCGAGACCAGGAAGAAGCCCTCGCTCTCCGCCGTGTGGCGCGAGTCGCGGCAGATCCTTTGGACCTACCGCCACCGCCTGCTCCTGGGTCTGGTGCTCCTGTTGATCAGCCGTGCCGCGAGCATGGTGCTGCCGGCTTCGACCAAGTTCTTGATCGACGACGTCATCGGCAAGCATCAAGTCGAGCTGCTGTGGTGGATCGCCGCCGCCGCGGGTGCCGCGACGGTGGTCTCGGCGGCCTCCTCCTTCGCTCTCGCTCTGCTCCTGGGCGTCGCCGCCCAGCGCTCGATCAACGACATGCGGATCCGGCTGCTCCAGCACGTCAGCCGGTTGCCGGTGCGTTTCTTCGAGGACCGCAAGGTGGGCATCTTGATCGCCCGGGTGATGAACGACGCGGAGGGCCTGCGAAACCTCGTCGGCACCGGCTTCGTGCAGCTGGTGGGAGGCCTCTTCACCGCCTCCACCGCCATCGCCGTGCTGTTCTATCTCAACTGGCAGCTGACCACGGTGACGCTGGTCTTCGTCGTGCTCTTCGTCGGCGTCATCGGCATCGGCTTCAAGCGCCTGCGGCCGATCTTCCGCCAGCGCAACCAGCTCAACGCCGAGGTCACCGGCCGGCTGGCGGAGATGCTCGGCGGCATCCGCGTGGTCAAGGCCTACACCGCCGAGAAGCGCGAGAGCCGCGCCTTCGCCAAGGCCGCCCACAAGCTGCTCCGGAACATCGTCCAGTCGATGGTCGGGGTCGCCAGCGTGACCTCGCTGTCGAGCCTGCTCTTCGGCCTGGTCGGTCTCGGTATGAGCGTCGTGGGCGCCCACGAGGTCCTCGCCGGCCGCATGACCTTGGGCGACATCTTCGCCTACGTCATGTTCACCGGCCTCCTGGTCGCGCCGCTGATCCAGATCAGCAGCATCGGGACGCAGATCACCGAAGCCTTCGCCGGCCTCGACCGCGTACGCGAGATCTTCGCCGAGCCCACCGAGGACGAGCAGGACTCGAGCCGCCAGCCGTTGCCCCGGGTGCGCGGCGACGTCGCCTTCGAGGACGTGTGGTTCGAGTACAAGCCCGACCAGCCGGTGCTCCGCGGCATCGACTTCGCGGCACCGGCGGGCACGACGACCGCCCTGGTGGGCCCCAGCGGCGCTGGCAAGAGCACGGTGATCTCGCTGGTCATGGCCTTCAACCGGCCGCAGAAGGGGCGCGTGCTGGTGGACGGCCACGACCTCGCCGAGGTACGGCTCCGCGACTACCGCTCGCAGCTCGGCATCGTGCTCCAGGACAACTTCCTGTTCGACGGCACGGTGCGCGAGAACATCGGCTACAGCAGCCCCGGTGCCAGCTTCGAGGCCATCCGCGAAGCGGCGCGCATCGCCCATTGCGACGAGTTCATCGACGGCTTCCCCGACGGCTACGACACGATCATCGGCGAGCGCGGCGTCAAGGTCTCCGGCGG
>JAGQSE010000458.1:3918-11591 GCA_020439725.1 Acidobacteriota bacterium | reverse complement strand
TCGAGCCTCGACAGCGAGAGCGAACAGAAGATCCAGGACGGCCTCCAGGCGCTGCTCCAGGGTCGCACCACCTTCGTCATCGCCCACCGCCTGTCGACCATCGTCCGCGCCGACCAGATCCTGGTCCTCGACGAAGGCCGCGTGGTCGAGCGCGGCACCCACGGCGAGCTCCTCGCCCTCGGTGGCCGCTACAAGGCGCTGTACGACACCCAGTACCGCATCGAGACCGACCGTTACATCAACCCCGGCGAGGACTTCACCCCGGAGCCCGAGCGCCCCGAGCTGCCGGCGGCGCCGGCCTCGCGGCGGCTCTGATCCCGGGCCAGGAGGAGACGTGATGATCGAGCTCTCCGTCAACGTCAACAAGATCGCCACGCTGCGCAACGCCCGCGGCGGCGACCGGCCGTCGGTGACCGCCTTCGCCCGCGCCGCCATCGAGGCCGGGGCCTACGGCATCACCGTCCACCCACGTCCCGACGAGCGCCACATCCGGGCCCGGGACGTCTTCGAGCTGCTGCCGCTGGTGCGCGAGGCGGGGGTCGAGCTCAACATCGAGGGCTATCCCGACCCGCGCTACCTCGAGCTGGTGCGCGAGACCCGCCCCGACCAGGCAACGCTGGTGCCCGACCCGCCCAACGTCCTGACCAGCGACGCCGGCTGGGACCCGGAGCAGCAGCACGCCTTCCTGGTCGACGTGGTGGCGACGATCCACGACTGGGGACCGCGCGTCTCGTTGTTCATGGAGACCGACCTGGCGGCCATCGACGCCGCCCGCGAGACCGGCGCCGATCGCATCGAGCTCTACACCGGCCCCTTCGCCGAGCACTTCCAGGCCGGTCGCGGCCCCGAGTCCTACGCCGTCTACGAGCAGGCCGCGCGGCACGCCACCGACCTGGGCCTGGGGCTCAACGCCGGCCACGACCTCGACCTCCACAACCTCCGGCTCTTCCGCCGGCTGCCGGGCCTACAAGAGGTCTCGATCGGCCACGCCCTGACCTGCGACGCCCTCGAGGTCGGCTGGACCCCGGCCATTCGGCGCTATCTCGAGGTGCTCGCGGGCGGCTGAGCCTCACCGCCGCAGCGCAGCCGGACGCGGCTGCGGGCGGCGCGGTTCTCGGCGATGGCGAGCTCGGCGAGGGATGCGATGCCCTCGCCCTCGGCGCGCTGGGTGCGGATCTCGACCTCGCGGTCGAGGAGCAACCGGCCGTCATCCCCGATGCTCAGCCTGTCGAGCCAGCGGCCCACCGGGTTGTCGAGCACGGACTGGTCGGGGGCCGACCGGCACCAGCCGGCGGGCAGCGCGAGGCGCCAGGAAGTCCGCCACAGGCCCGGGCTCAGCGCCACCGGCACCACGCGACCGTCGAGGATCCTGGGCTCGGGCAGCGGCTCGAGGCTGCCGGGTCGCAGCCAGCGGTGACCCGGTTCGCCGCGCACCAGGCTGGGAACCGAGACCGGTACCTCGAGGGTCACCGCCGGCACGTCGCCTTCGGACTGGCCCCAACGGATCTCGCCGAGCTTGGCCCCCGGCGCCCGCCGGCGGACCAGGCTCGCCAGGTCGTCCTCGACCTTGACCGCGTCGTGACCCTCGAGGTTCGACAACCAGCCGAGGGCCGGGTTGCCCTTCGCCACCACCCGCGCGGTGCCCGAAAAGCCGCCGTCCTCCGCCACCACGCCGTCGAGCTCGAGACCGAGCTCCTCGGCTCCTACGAGCTTCGGGATATGGAGCAGGCGGCTGGCGCCGCCGTCGACCACCAGGGCCATGCGGTCCTGGCTGGTCGGCAGCAACCAGCCGACGCCACCGCGGGTGGCGGTGGGATCGATCCACAACAGACCGTTCGCCACCGGATCGGTAGCCAGCGCACCGGCCGCCTCGGCGGGCACCGCGACGATGGCGTGATTGAACTGGAAGGGTGAGGGCAGGTCTTCCGCCACAGCCTCGCCGAAACCGGCGCGGAGCAACGCCATGTGTCCTTCGATCCCGGCGGCGCGGAGCAGATCGAGGAGCAGACGGCTCTTGTCCTTGCAATCGCCCCAGCCACGGCCGACGACCTCCACCGGCGGCGACGGCCGCCAGCCGCCCTCTCCGATCTGCACCGCCTCGTAGCGCACCCGCTCCTGGACGTGACGGGTCAGCGCCTCGACCTTGGCCCTGGGCGTCGCGGCACCGGCCGTGAGCCGTGCCGCCAGCGTCCGGATCTCTGGCGCCGGTTCCGGGGTCATGGGTGCGAAGCCGTCATACCAGCGCCCCACCGCGGGCCAGGTGGCGTCGGGACCCCAGGCGACGTGGAGGTGTGGAGTGCGGTCGCCGTCTGGGACGTAGGGCTGCCGGGCGGCCCGCGGCAGGTCACGGGCCGTCACCTCGAGACCGCCTCCCGCGGTGTCCACCTCGAAGCGATCCGCCGGCGCCTGGAGATGCCAGCGCAGGCCCGGAAAGCCCGGGGCGACGTCCACCCGCAACCGCTCCGTCGCCTCGCCGAGGTCGAGCACCACCAGCGCCGCGGGGAAGACCGGCCGGTGGCGCCGGGTCACCACCACGTGGAGCGACTCCCCCACCTCGAGGACCGGGAAGGGCACATAGGTGAGGCGGCTCGAGCTGTAGAGCGAATCGCCGACCCCACCCTCCTCGACCAGCTTGCGCTTGGGCACGCTGGCGCGGACCCGGCCACCGGCCGCCAAGACCTCCGCCGTCAGGTCGACGAGCTCGATGTCTTCGTCGAGGAGGATCGGGTACCGCTGCCACTCGCCGGTATCCGCGACCTCGACCAGCCGAACCGTGAGCTCCTGCCGCTCGAGATAGCCATCGCCGTCGGGCGTCAGCTCGACGGTGCGCGAGGCGATGACCGCCGCCTCCGCGGCACCGGCGACGAGCCCCGCCAGACCGGCGACGAGGAGAGCGGCGGCGAAGCCTTTACTCATGGACCAGGACCAACGGTTCGGCATCGCTCAGCTGCGCCATCTCGTAGAGCGCGTGGAGCTGACCGTAGCCGGCACCGCCGGCCAGGTCGGTGCCGGTGACGTCCATACGCCGGGTCAGCACCAGCGAGCGCTTCGCTCCGTCCACCGTCAGCTCGGTGACCATGCGGCCCAGAGGGTTGACCAGGTTGGCGACCCGCGGCTTGGCGTCGATGTTCCAGCCCTCGGGCCACTCGACATGGAGCTCGAGTCGGTCCGAGTCGGGAAAGCTCAAGCGCACCGGCGTCCGGCGCTTCTCCGGGGAGAGCGAGAAGGGGTTGTCGCGGAGCGTGAAGGGCGCCGCCGTGGCCAGCGAGACCTCGTCCCCGAGGACCTCCTCGGGCCGCAGGGCGAGCTGCCACCGGACCGTCACTCGGCTCGCCTCGACGTCCTGGTCGACGGTCACGCCGTCGATGGCGTAGCCGGAGAACCGGGTCTCGAGCCACTTCGTCCACCTCGCCACGGTGTCGTCTTCGCTGCGCGCCGAATCGAGCTCCTGCCAGGCGTGAGCGCCCCGCAGCTCGAGGGTACCGACGCCTTTCACTCCACCGTCCTCGGCCACCTCCAGCCGCACCACCGCCTGCCGGGTGTTGTCGTCGGCGATCGATACCGGCAGGGTCACCCATTCGGGCTTCTTGGTGTCGATGAGCAGCGCCTGGACGCCGTCGTAGTCGGGCTCCAGGGCGCCGAAGGCGAGGTCGCGGTCACTCGGATCGAGGAAGATCCGTTCACCCCCGATCTCCGGAGCCAGCAGCACGCCGTGGAACTGATAGGGATTGGGGATCTGCGGGTTGACCCGCCCCCAGCTGCGGGGGTTGGTCCAGACGATCGACGAGTCGATACCCGCCCCCTCGAGCATCGCTTGGAGGAGGAGAGCCTTCTCGGTCTGGTCGCCGCGCTTGTCGCCGAGGACCGCATCGGCGGAGCGCCGCCCGGGCTCGACCCCCACCGTCGGCAGCAGCGCGATCTCGTCGCGGACGAAGCGGTACAGGGCCTCGGCCTTGTCCCGTTCGGTCTTGAGGCCCGCCGTCAGGTCCTTGCCACGCTTTCTCGCCGCATGGTCCTTGCGCCGGAAGCGCGAATAGGTCGCCTCCTCGCCGGAGCCCTGGAACAGCTCCACCACCCGCGGCCAGTCCTTGAGCAAAGGCACCTCCTGGCCGCTGAAGATCGCCTCGAAGGGCAGGAAGACGATCTGGCTCGACAGGTCCTCGAAGGGGTAGCGCGCCGGCTCGTCGGGGATCGGCGGCTGGTTCTCGAGGGCGTAGGTCATCTGCGCGCTCTTGGGGGTGTTGTCGACGTGGGTTTCGAGCTGGACCCCGGGGGGCATCAGCGGGTAGGGCGCGTAGCCGAAGTTGTTGGGCTTGTCGAGGGTGATCTCGCTGCGCAGCGTCGGGATCGACCACTGGAAGTACCAGGGTTCGGCCAGCAGCACGGTGTCGAAGTTGATCCGGTAGCGGTATTCGACGATCGAGCCCACCTGGACCTCGGGCATGGCGAAGGTGTGGACCCGGCGCTTGTAGAGCGTCGAATACTCCTCGACGAACTTGGCGTCGTCACCCAGGGGAACGATCCGACCGTCGGGCAGATGCGTCCGCCCTTCGAGCCCCCGGAGCCGCCAGAAGTTCGACGACGGGATCGTGCCGTTGGCGTACTCGCGCCCTTCCTCCGTGAGGACCTTGATCCGCGTATAGACGTCGAGGGAGGACGAGCGCCCCTGCGGATCGATGGTCAGGAGGCCTTGGCGCAGCAGCACCACCGCCGGGGCTTCGGGGAACCCCGGAACCTGGGTCAAGGTCTTCTCCGACTGCGGAATCTCGGGCCAGTCCTTGGCCGACGCCGGCAGGGTCGCCAGGCTCGTCAGGAACACGCCGAGGACGGCGACCGCCCACCAGTTGCTGCGAAAGAACATCCATGCCTCCTCATCGAAATCCGTGCGGGGACCTGCTTCCGTGAACCTACTGCGCGTCCGCTCGACAATCAAAACATCTTCGGGCTGCTTGCAATGCGCAGCTGCTAGGAACACAAACCTTTAGTGTACTACGGAGGTGACCGAGCGACTGCCCAGCCGCCGGCACTCTGGGCGGCGCTTACCGGGCGAGAAGCAACACGGCCTCGGAGTTGGAGCGATCGGCCAGGCCGTAGAGACCATGGAGGTCGGCATAGTCCTCCGGGTTCGGCAGCTCGGACCGGCGCACGTCCATCCGGCGTTCGAAATGGAGGGTCCGGGAGCCGCCGTCGAGGGCGACTTCCGTCGAGAAGACGCCGACCCCGTTTTCGAGCCGGACCGGTGCCGGACCGCTCTCGATCTCCCATCCCTCCGGCCAGTGCAGCGTGAGCTCGAGGCGATCCGAGTCGGGGTATCCGAGCTGGACCGGGGTGGTCCTCTGCTCCGGCGGCAGCGTGAACGGATTCCGCTCCGAGGCCAGCGGCGCCGACGGCAGCAACGTGAGCTCGTCCGCCAAGACCTCTTCGGGCCTGAGCTCGAGCTTCCACTCGACCACCAGGCGGCTTCGTTCACGATCCTCGACCAGCTCGACCTCCGTGACCCGGTAGCCGGAGAACGACCTCGCCAACCAGTCCGCCCAATCTTCCTTCGCCTCCGCCGCCGACCGCCGCCAGTTCATCCGGGTGAAGGCTGCCTGCCCCACGGCTTCGAGCTTCCCTCGCCCGGCGACGCCACCCTCCGGAGCGACCGTGAGCTCGACGGTCACGTCCCGCCGATTGTCGGCGGCCTCCGACATCGGGACTCGTACCCACTCCGGCTTCTTGAGGTCGACGAGCAAGCACAGGGCTCCCTCGGCGGTCGGGCGCATCCGGCCAAAGGCCAGGTCGCGATCGCTCGGATCGAGAAAGACCCAATGGCCCCCGATCCGCGCCGCGACGACGGGAAGGTCGAACTGGAAGGGCAAGGGAAGCGCGGTGTTGACCCTGCCCTCGCTCCGCTCCTTGGTCCAACCGATGGACGTCTCGAAGCCGATCCCTTCGAGCATCACCTGGAGCAAGATCACCTTCTCCGCATAGTCCCCGCGTCGGTCCGAGAGGATCTTGTCGGCACCGTGACTACCGGGCAAGACACCGTCGATGGGCACCAGCTCGATCTCGTCACGGACGAAGCGATAGACCGCAGCGGCCCGTTCCTCCTCCGTCTTGAGCCCACGGGCGGCGGCCCTTGCCTGGCGAACGCTGGCGGCGGAATTCTTCCGCACGCTCTTGTAGCCCCAATCGACGGAGCCCTGGATCAGGTCCACCGCTCGATCCCAGTCCTTGAGCAGCGGCTGAACCCGTCCTTCGTCGGCGATCAGGCGCTCGTAGGGGATGAAGGTCATCTGGCTCGCGAGATCCTCGATGGGGAAGCTCGACGGTTCGTCGGCGATGGGCGGCACGTCCTCGAGGGTGTAGGTGAGGCGTGTGCGGCTCGGCAGGCGCTGGATCTGCTCGTCGAGCTCGAGTCCCGGGGCGATCACCTTGTAGGGAACGAAGTTGTACTCCGCGGGCTTGTCGAAGACGATCTGACTGCGAAGCGTCGGTAGCTGGTCCTGGAACAACCAGTGTCCGCTCCAGTAGATGCTGTCGAAGTAGATGCGGTAGCGATACTCGACGATGGAGCCGACCTGGACCTGCGGCATGGCGAAGACGTGCCGGCGCCGCGTCGAGCTCGAGGACTTTTCCTCGGTGAACTTGGCGTCGTCTCCCAAGACCTGCACGCTGCCATCGGGCTGATGGCTCCGCGCTTCGAAGTTCTTGAGCCGATAGAAACGATCGGAATCGAGGGCGACGTTGGCATAGCGGATCCCTTCCTCGGTCAGGACCTTGATCCGCGTGGTGCTCTCCAGGTACGACGAGCGGCCCCACGGATCGACGTAGAACAGCCCCTGGTGGAGGAGTCTCACCGCCGGCGCACTCGGAAAGCCCTCGACCGCGGTCAGCGCCCGTTCCTCGGCCGAGATCGGCGGCCACGGATCCTCCGCGGCTGCCGCCGCCGGTCGACAGCACACGAAGGCACCGGCCAAGAAGACCCCCGAGATCGAGACCAGAATCCTCCCCATCACTCGCTTCCCCCCCATAGTCGTCGTTCGGTGCTCGCGCAGTTTCATGCGCACAAACGATCAGGATACCTTAGAAAGCAAACAGAAACCAGAGCTGGGGCGAGGCAATGCTCGTTCCTGACAACCGAGCCACCGCTCGGCGGAGCTCCCGAGCCAGGACCCCAGGAGAAGGTGTCCCTCGAGGCAAAGATCCGCTACAATTTCGTTTTCGCTTGGATTCCATCGCCAGCGCGAGCCTTCGGCGGATGCCCCCTGCCCTCGGCCGACGCCCGGCGGTGGGGCCAGCGCTCACGAAGGACGCAACGCAGCCGGGCCGAGAGCACGCGACATGCCGGAAACAGCACCGGTCACCATCCTGCTGGTCGAGGACGACCCGGGCCACGCCCGGTTGATCGAGAAGAACCTGCGGCGCAACGAGGTGACCAACGAGATCGTCCAGCTGGGCGACGGTCAGACCGCCATCGACTACCTGTTCAGCCGTGGACGCTACGTCGACAGCCAGCGACCGCACCGCCTGATGGTGCTCCTCGATCTCAACCTGCCGGGGCTCGACGGCTACCAGGTGCTGCGCCGCGTCAAGGCCGATCCCGCGACCCAGCGGATCCCCGTCGTGGTCCTCACCACCACCGAGGACAGCCGCGAGGTCGACCGCTGCTACGAGCTCGGCTGCAGCAT
>JAGQSE010000458.1:0-3765 GCA_020439725.1 Acidobacteriota bacterium | reverse complement strand
GTCCGGGTCCTCTACATGGAGGACGACGCCGGGCTGGCGAGACTGTTCCAAAAGCACCTCGAGCGGGCCGGCTACGAGGTCGACCTGGCACCGGACGGCGCCGCGGGTCTGGCGCGCTACGCCGAGCAGCATTACGACGTCCTGGCGGTGGACTACAAGATGCCGGTGCGCGACGGGCTCGAGGTGATCACCGAGCTGGCCTCGAGCGGCGAGGTGCCACCGACCATCATGCTCACCGCCAACGGCGACGAGGAGCTCGCTGTCGAGGCTTTGAAGCTCGGCGCCGCCGACTACATCGTCAAGGACACCGCCGGCGGCTACATCCGGCTGATGCCGTCGGTGATCGAGCGGCTGCTCGACAAGCACCGCCTCGAGGAAGCGCGCCGGCGGGCCCAGGAAGCGCTCCGCCAGAGCGAGGAGCGGCTGCGCGAGATCACCGAGTCGGCCAGCGACGCGATCATCAGCTTCGACCCCGAGGGCCGCATCCTGGTGTGGAACCGGAGCGCCCATGGGATCCTCGGCTACACCGCCGAGGAAGCCTCGCGGCTGAGCCTGGCGGCGCTCGTGGCACCGCGGTTCCGCGAGCGCTTCGACCGCCAGGTACGGGCGCTCCAGGGCGAGGATCCGCCCCGCCGGCCGGTGGAGATGACGGCGCTGCGCAAGGACGGCCGCGAGACGCCGGTGGAGGTCTCCTTCTCGCGCTCGACGGCGGGCCGCGAGCAGGTCCTGACCTGCATCATGCGCGACATCACCGATCGGCAGCGGAGCCAGGAGGCGTTGCAGGAGGCGGCGCGGCTCGAGGCCACCGCGACCCTCGCCTCGGGGGTCGCCCACCAGTTCAACAACCTGCTCTTCGGCGTCCTCGGCAACACCGAGCTGCTCCAGATGCGGCTCGAGGACCGTCCCGATGCCATCGGCCGGCTGCAGCTGATCTCACAGCAGGCCCTGCGCGCCAGCGAGGTGGTGCAGCAGCTCCTCGCCTTCGCCCGGCGCGGTCAGTACCAGCCGGTGGTGCTCAACCTGGCGGACAGCCTGCGCGAGGCGGTGCAATCCCTCGAAGGCTCGGCGGGCCCCGAGATCCGCATCGAGCGTGAGACCGACCCCAACCTGTGGAAGGTTTCCGCCGACCCGACGCAGATGGTGCAGCTGGTCACCAACCTGCTGAGCAACGCCATCGAGTCCCTCGACGCCCGTGGAGCCGTGCGGCTCCTGGCCGGCAACCTCATCGTCGATCGCTCCGGGAGCGGCGAGGTTCGAGATCTGGCTCCGGGCCGCTACGTCCGCCTCGAGGTCGTCGACGACGGATGCGGCATCGCCGCCGAGATCCTGCCCAAGATCTTCACCCCCTTCTTCACCACCAAGTTCCAGGGTCGCGGCCTGGGGTTGGCGGCGGTGTGGGGCATCGTCAAACACCACGGCGGCCACGTCGAGGTGACCAGCCGCGAGGGCCGCGGCACCGAGGTGCGGGTCTATCTGCCGGCGGTCGACCTCGAGCTCCGCGGCAGCCCGCCGCCACGCCTCGGGACCACCGCCCCCAAGGGCTCGGAGACGATCCTCTTGATCGACGAGGGGGAAGTCTTCCTGTCGGTGACCCGCGAGTTCCTCGAGCTCCTCGGCTACCGGGTGCTGTCGGCCACCGGCGGACGCGAGGCGGTGGCGCTGGCCGAGCGCCTCGACCGGCCCATCCACCTGGCGGTGCTCGACATGAACATGTCGGCACCGGGTAGCCGCGAGACCTTCTTCGAGCTGATCGACGCTCGTCCCGAGCTCAAGGTGATCCTGTCGAGCAGCGGTGAGAAGGACGCCCTCGCCGGCGCGTTGCTCGCGGCCGGTGCCAGCGCCTTCCTGCGCAAGCCCTTCGGTCTCGACCTCCTCGGCCACCAGGTGCGCCGAGCCCTCGACGAATAGCACCGTCGGGGCCCCGGAGACCCGGGCCGGCGGGCTTCAGCGCTTGGGCTTGAGCGCCTCGAGCATCGCCTTGACGCGGTCGCGGGGCAGATCCGTGAAGCGGCCGAACTCCTGGCCGTTGTGCAGCCACTCGCCGCCGTCGATGACCACGCATTCGCCGTTGATGAAGGCGGCCATGGGCGAGAGCAGGAAGACCGACAGGTCGGCGAGCTCGTCGAGACGACCGAAACGCTTCAGGGGCACCGCCTCGAGCGCCTTTTGCGCCATGTCCTCGGGCATCAGGCGAGAGAAAGCGCCTTCGGTGGGGAAAGGGCCGGGGGCGATGGCGTTGGCGCGGATGCCATAGGTCGCCCATTCGACCGCCAGCGAACGGGTCATCGCCAGCACTCCGGCCTTGGCGCAGGCGCTGGGTACGACGAAGGGCGAGCCCATCCAGGCGTAGGTCGTGACGATCGACAGGATCACCCCGCCGCCACCGCGCTCGATCCAGCGCCGGCCGAGTTCCTGGGTGGTGTGGAAGGTGCCGTTCAGGACGATCTGGACCACGGCGTTGAATGCGTTCGGGGAGAGGTCCTCGGTGGCCGCGAGGAAGTTGCCGGCGGCGTTGTTGACCAGCCCCGTGAGCGGGCCGAGGGCGGCCTCGATCTGGTCGACGGCACCGGCCACGGCCGCCGGGTCCCGCACGTCCGCGGAGGCCCAAGCCGCCGAGCCGCCGGCTGCGCGGATCGCCGCCACCGCCTCCTCGAGGGGTTCCGTGCGCCGCCCCAGGACCCCTACCGCCGCCCCCAAGGCCGCCGCCCGTTCGGCCATGGCGCGACCGAGACCGGTCCCGCCGCCGGTGATCAGAAGGGTCTGGCCGCGCAACAGATCTGGCTGGAACATGCTCTCTCCTCGCTCGAAGTCCGCTGGGTGGGCGGCGAATCTAACACGCCGTTTCGGCTCGCGAGGGCACCGGTCCGAGCCGTCGTTCGAGCTATGCTACGGCTCGCGCGCTCCGCCGAAGACCCGCCGGCGAACCACCCTGCCCATGACCGCCATCCTCGGAATCTCCGCCTTCTACCACGACGCCGCCGCGGCGCTGGTGGTCGACGGCGAGATCGTCGCCGCGGCGCAGGAGGAGCGGTTCAGCCGCGTCAAGCACGACGAGCGCTTCCCCCGCCAGGCCGTCGCCTACTGTCTCGAGCACGCCGGTCTCGAGGCCGCCGACCTCGATTTCGTCGGCTTCTACGACAAGCCGCTGCTCAAGTTCGACCGCCTCCTCGAGACCTATCTGACGGTGGCGCCGCGGGGCTTCCGGTCCTTCCTCAAAGCGATGCCACTGTGGCTCCACGAGAAGCTCCACCTGCCGCGTGAGCTGCGCCGCGGCCTCGGCGGCGGCTACCGGCGGCGCTACGTCTTCACCGAGCACCACGAGTCCCACGCCGCCAGCGCCTTCTTTCCCTCGCCCTTCGAGGAGGCGGCGGTGCTCACCGTCGACGGGGTCGGCGAATGGGCCACCGCGTCCTATGGCCACGGTCGCGGCAACCGCATCGAGCTGAGTCACGAGCTGCGCTTTCCGCACTCCCTCGGGCTGCTCTACTCGGCCTTCACCTACTACTGCGGGTTTCGCGTCAACTCCGGCGAGTACAAGCTGATGGGGCTCGCCCCCTACGGCGAGCCACGCTATGCGGACCTGCTCCTCGACCACGTCGTCGACCTCAAGGACGACGGCTCGCTCCACCTCGACCAGCGCTACTTCGACTACTGCCACGGGCTGACCATGACCTCCGCGCGATTCCACGCCTTGCTCGGCGGACCGCCACGACGTCCCGAATCCCCGCTCACGCAACGCGACATGGATCTCGCCGCGTCGATCCA
>JAGQSE010000457.1 GCA_020439725.1 Acidobacteriota bacterium | reverse complement strand
AGGCGGGGATCCATCCGGTGTTTCTACCGCCTACTCCTCCCGCGCCAGCGCGCGGCGGGCGCGCTCGGCGAGGGAGTAGATGGAATCGGCGGGGTCGATCTCCAGGATGCCGTCGGCGACCTCGACGGCGCAGGCGTAATCGCCGAGGTCGTAGCACACCGTGGCGAGGGCGCGGCGGGCGATGAGCAGGTCGGGGTCGATCTCGGTGGCGCGTTCGAAGCGAGCGCGAGCGCCAGCGCGGTCACCAAGCTGATAAGCGTGGTAACCCGCCTGGTGCAGACGGCGGGCGGTCTCGGGACTCGGGTCACGTTCAGCGAGCTGATCGAGAAGCTGCGCCGCCTCCTGCCAACGCTCGAGACCGACCAGCGCGTCATGCCGGATCGCCAGCCCTTCGACATCCTGAGGCTGGAGAGCGAGGAGCCGTTCGGCTGCCGTCTCCGCTTCCTGCCAGTTTCCGGCCAGCACGCGGCTCTTGGCCAAACCGCTCCACGCGGGCACCAGCGTCGGGTCGAGCCCGAGAGCGCTTTCGAAGGACTCCGCGGCCTGGTCCAGCTTGCGGGCGCGGAACTGCGCGACCCCCAGGTTGTGCATCACCGTCGCCGCACCGAGCACCGAATCGGCCTCGGAGAGCGCTCGGCGCGCCGCCTCGGCGTCGATCTCGCGGCCACTCTGGATCGCGCAGGCGTAGCGCACCTGGAGGCCGCCGAAGTCACGGGGCTCGTCCGCGAGGAGCTCCTCGGCGGCGGCCACCGCCTGATCGCAATCGCCGAGCGCGAAGAGCGCGTCGCGCCGTACCTTCTTGGCCTCGACCACCATCGCACCGCTCGACGAGTCCGAGTCGGCATAGGCCAAGAAGAGATCCACGGCGGCGACCGCGGCACCCGGCTCGCCCGCCTGGAGATAGATCAACGCCATCGCCGCGTTGGCCGGTGGCAGGTGCGGCTCAAGGCTCAGCGAGCGTTCGAACAGGTCGCGAGCATCCACGGCGTTTCCCGCCTCGAGGGCGCGGAGACCACGCTCGTAGAGCTGCCAGGCCTCCTTCGCCCCACGGAAGCTCCCCTCGGGGGGTCGGACCACTTCGCCCTGGGAGCGCAACAGCGTAAAGGCGAGCTCCAAGCTCTTGCGATCGGCGGCCCCCAGGTCCTCGGCGCGGATCCGGCGCTGGGAGGTGCGAAAGCCGTCACGAGACAGCTCGAGCGCATACGTCGCCGCGCGCTCGGGTAGCTCGACGCGAAACCGGCCGCGGCGATCGCTCGCACCGTCGTAGCTCCACTCCCCCACCTCGGCCCGGACCGCGATCCGGACCGCTTCGAGGGGTTTGCCCGCGGAGTCCGAGACCGTGCCGCGCAGCGTCAGCATGGCTGCCGGCGCGGCACTGGCGAAACCTGTGCAAAGCAACACCAGAGCGAAGCCGGTTCGGGCGAGCTCTCGGAATCGAGGATGAAAAACGTTTCGCATCGTGATCCGCAGCGGCCAACGAGTCCCAGGCACCACAAGGGACAGGTATCGATATCGCGCGAGCAACTCGATCTATCTTACACCCCGTGAAAACACCTCCGAGAAGCGTCAGCGCTTCGCCGGAAACCTCTCTCGGTCCCGACGCGTACGCTAGGCTTGTCGAATCCCGGACCCAGGCCGAAGGAGGATCGATCCGATGAAAGTGCTCGCCCGTTCCCGAGCCTCGCGACACCACTCGCCCCACGCCAGGCTCCAGTCCGCGCTTCTGGCGCTGGTCCTCGCCACCGGGTTGCTCACGGGCTGGCCAGCCTCCGCACAGGCCGCGGAGACCCTGGTCGACGAGCTGCCGCCGGGGCTCCAGGTACCCACCGCGGCCCTCCCCGACGCCGACTTCGACGTCGAGCGCGCCACCCAGGCCTACCTCGACCTCTTGAACCCCGAGCAGAAGGCGCGCTCCGACGCCTACTTCGAGGGCGGCTACTGGCTCGAGCTGTGGCAGGTGATCTATGCGCTGGTCATCGCCGCGTTGCTCCTGTTCAGCGGCTGGTCACGCCGGATGCGCGAGCTCGCCCAGCGGATCAGCCACCGGCCGTGGCTCTATACCGCCCTCTACGGCGCGTTCTGGACCGGAGCGATGTTCGTCTTGGACCTGCCGTGGCTCACCTATGTCGGGTTCTTCCGCGAGAAGAGCTACGGCCTCGCCACCCAGACTTATGGCGCATGGTTTGGCGAACGGGCCCTCGAGCTCGGCATCGAGCTTCTTTTCTTCCCGATCCTCCTCGCCCTCCTCTACGCCGCCGCGCGTCGCACCGGGGACCGCTGGTGGTTGTGGGCCGGCGCCATCACCGGCGCATTCCTGGTGTCGATGGCGATGGTCTGGCCGATGTACCTGGCGCCGCTCTTCAACGACTACACCTCGCTCGAGGAAGGTCCGCTCCGCGAGCAGGTCTTGTCGCTGGCCAGGGCCAACGGCATCCCCGCCGACGACGTCTATGTCTTCGACGCTTCGCGCCAGACCACACGGATCAGCGCCAACGTCTCGGGAATCTTCGGCACGACGCGGATCGCGCTCAACGACAACCTCCTCGACCGCACCTCGCCACCGGAGATCCGCGCGGTCATGGCGCACGAGATGGGGCACTATGTCCTCGACCACGCGCAGCGGCTGGTGATCTACATGACCCTGGTGCTGATCATCGGCTTCTGGGTCGTCCACCGCTGCCTCGACGCCGCCCTCGCCCGCTGGGGCCGGCGCTGGGGGGTGAGTGATCGCACCGACCCGGCGGGGCTGCCAGCGGTGATGGCGGTCCTCGCGCTCTTCTTCCTGGTCGCGACGCCGATCACCAACAGCATCATCCGCCAGGCCGAGGCGCAGGCCGACGCTTTCGGTCTCGATGCGGCCCGCGAGCCCCACGGCTTCGCCTCGACCGCCATGCGCCTGTCGACCTACCGCAAGATCCATCCGAGCCCGCTCGAGGAGATGGTCTTCTACGACCATCCGAGCGGCTACTCGCGCGTCCATCGCTCGATGACCTGGCTCGCCGAGAACCTCGACGACCCGCATGTCCTGGCGTCGTTGGCGGAGGCCGGCTTCGAGGTCGGGCCGGCTGCCGAGCCCGCCCCGGGTCCCTCGACCGAGAGCGAGGGCGGGCCCCAGACGGCGACCGGCGCCCCGGACGAGGAGGCTGGCTCCGCGCCCGAGTAGCCGGGGCCCCGGCGCGGCACGGCCGATCAGCCGCGCCCGGGGCGCGAGCGCCCGCTCTTGCGCTCGCTCGCCGAGCCCGACGACGGCTTCTGGATCGATCCGTAGATCGCCTCGAGGTCGTGGACGACGGCCTCGATCTCGCTCCGCCCGACACCCGAGGCGGCGAGGATCGACTCGACGTCGTCCTGGAGGGTTTCGAGCTCGGCCTGGCTGAGCCCGGCACTGTTGAGCACGCCGTAAACCGCTTGGGTCAGCTGCGCCATCTCCTTGGGCGACAGCGAGCCATCGCTCACGGCGGCGGAGAGATCGGTGGCCAGCTGCTCGACCAGCGCCGGATCGGGTGGCTGGAGCGCCATCCCCTGGAGGTGCTTGGCCAGGTTCTGGATCTCGTCCTCCGCATCCTTGGCACCCGAGGCGATGACCGACAGGTCCTTCTTGAGCTGCTGTAGGTTGGCTTGCTGCTGAGGGTTGGGCTCAGGCAGCTCGACGGTGCCGCTACGCTGGTCGGACCCGCGCAGGCTCTCGGCGCGCGTCTTCATGGCCTCGCTGTCGCGGTCGCCGCTCGTCGAACGTCCGGACGCGGAGGTCAGGCCCTCCGCCGAGCCCTCCCGCGCCGCGCCGTCTCCACGGGCCCCTGCCCTCGCTCCCGCCGTCTTGTCGCTCAGCTGCCCGGAGTCGCGCTGGCCCGCAGCGCGCTCCGAGAGCTTCGAGCCGCTACGGCCCGGAGGGCCCGCCCAGGAGCTTGCCGCCGAAGCCAGCAGGAGGGCAGCCGCCAGCAACGGGACTATCCGTACGACGGGCATCGCCGTTTGGTGTCCTCGGGACGGGTTCGAGAGATCGGTTGGGTCGGTCGAGATCATCGTGGACTCCCTCCAAAAAATACGATCGATCGAGGTCGGTTCGGGCTCGGTGCCCGAGGCACCCTGGTCCCGACTCGAGTTCTTGGGAACGAGCGAAGGCGGTCCTGGGACCGCTCGCTCTCGAGGTCAGATGCGTTTCGGGTCTTGGCGGTTACGGGGGCTTGGAAGATTCTCTCATCTCCACCCTCGCCTCCGGTGGTTTCCAGGCTCCGAGGAGCTCATCGCCGACCGACCCGGCTCGGGACTCCACGCCGGCCGAGCAGACCTTCGGTCGGCTGCAGCCCCTTTCAGAACGGACCCAGGCGGTCCTCGACGGCCTGGCGCACTCGCGCCGCGACGGTCTCGAACAGCGACACCGCGTCGGCGCGCATCTTCGCCGCTTCCTCCTGCTGCGCCGGGGTCAGGACGCCGTAGAGGTCGTCGGCGGTTTCCGAGCGGAGCACCGCGAGGTCCGCCTCGGCGGCGGCGACGGCGGCGGACGCCTGCCGCACGTCGGTCTCGACCGGCGGGTGCTGGTGGATGGTGTCGAAGAGGGCGAGGCGCGTGTCCTTGACCCGCTCGGCCCCCACCGCCAGATCCGGAGCGGCTTGGTGCAGGATGTCCCGAATCTCACTCCGCTGGTCGTCGGTGAGATCGAGACGCTGGGCGATCCGCTCGGCGATCATCCCCGGACGGAACCCCGCCCCGAACCCGCCGCGCTCGATGGCGGCGCTGACCGGCAGGGCGCTGGCGAGCAGGGCCCCCAAGGCGAGACCCGCGGCGAAGGTGGCAGCGGCGGTGAAGATGCGTTTCGTGCTGGACATGTCGAACCTCCTGGTGGCGACCGGCCGCGATCATCGCGACCGTCACCCATGCCAGATGAGGGGCGGCGGAGGGCGGTTACAATCGGGGGGAGGTTTTCTCCATCAGGGCGGGCACGGATCGGCCTATCGGACGTCGGGGTTGGACCGCAGCGCGGAGGATTCGGGCATCAGAATGACGCTGGAGCGTCGCAGACTGGTTCCCACGCTAGAGCGTGGAAACGAGAAACCCAAGGGCATACCTCTGGCTCCTATGCTGTCGTAGGCCGACCGGAGCCGATCGAAGCAAGCGTGCCGAGGCCCCGCTCCGGCGGGGTGAACTACAGGTCGGCACTGCGAATCCTCTCCTGAGCCGAGCACAGATCAAGAATCCCCTGTAACCGGCGAGCCCCCGCCCGCATCTCCACAAGAGAAGGGAGAGAGCTCGCCGATGATCGCCGCCGCCGTCATGAACCGCACCGCCGACGCCGCCCAGGATTCGGAGGCGGGGCTCGTCTTGGCGGCGCAGCGGGGCGACCAGGCGGCCTTCGGGGCCCTGGTCAGGCGACATCAGCGCCGGGTGTTCAGGCTGGTGGGGCGCTTTTACCGCCACCCCGAGGACGTCGACGACCTGGCCCAGGAGACCTTTCTCCTCGCCTGGCGAAAGCTCGGCAGCTACCGCCGCGACGCGCCCTTCGAGCACTGGCTGACGCGTTTGTGCCTCAACCAGTGCTATCAAGAGCTGCGCAAACGCCGCCCGCGCGAGGTCGACCTCGAGGCCGTCCGCGACACCCCGGCACCCTGCCAGGGCGATCCCACCGCCGCCCTCGACGCGGCGCGGCTGCTCGCCCAGCTGCCACCCAAGGACCGCTTTCTGTTGTTGCTGCTCGACGGCGAGGGCTGGTCGACCGAAGAGATCGCCGAACGGCTCGGCTGGAGCCGGAGTAATGTCAAGGTCCGCGCCCACCGCGCGCGCAAGGCGCTCCGGCGCCGGGTCGAGGAGGAGATGGAACCATGAATGACGCACCCATCGATGACCGCCTCGAGCGGATCCGCGGGGGCATCGCCGCGCACCACGCCGGCGTCGAGCCCGATCCTTCCTTCTCGGCCCGGGTCCTCGCCCGCGTCGGCGCCGAACCCGACACCGCCGGCGTCCTCGGCTGGGCCGCTGCCCGACTGCTGCCGGTGGCCGGCCTCCTCGCCGCTCTTCTCGTCGCCTGGGTCCTGGTCTCACCCCCGGAGCTGGCTCCCGAGGACCTTCTAGCCGACCAGCCCAGCGCCCAAGAGCTGACCCTCTTCCTCCTCTCGGGAACCGGAGGTGCCCCTTGAAGCGCCCAACCGCCCTCGTTCTCGTCACCCTGCTGTTCTTCGCCGGCATCGTGGTCGGCGTGCTCGGCACCCACCTCTACTACGCCCGCCAGTTCGCCCGCCCCGGCGGCATCGCGAGCTTCGCCCTGGAGATCGAGAGCCGGCGGCTCACCCGTGTCCTCGACCTCCGCCCCGAACAGAAGGACGAGCTCGACCGCATCCTCGCCGACGTCGGTGTAGACATCGCCGACGTCCGCCGCCAGATGGTCCTCCAGCTGATCGAGATCCGCGACCACGCCGCCACCCGCTTCGAAACCGTCCTCGACGACGACCAGCGCCAGACCCTGGAGAAGCTCCGCCAGCGGCAAGGGCGGGCGTTTGAACGGTATTTGGAGTAGGCCGTCTGCGGCCTCCGCAGAGCCCGGCGACGACGTCCCGCGCTTCCGTTCCCCGGTCCCCAAATCAAGACCGCTGCTCGGCAGTTCCGGGAAACGAGCGTCGTCACCGCGCTTCCGGCAGCGCCGCGACAGGGCCGAGGAGGGCCTTGGGGTCGATTCTGGCGCCGTGCCAGCGGAGACCGAAGTGGAGGTGAGGGCCGGTGACGCGGCCGGTGGCGCCGACCTTGCCGAGGAGCTGACCACGCTCGACGCGGTCGCCCGGGGCAACGTCGATTTCGCTCAGGTGGAAGTACATGCTCACCAGCTCGTCGCCGTGGTCGATGAACACGCTGTTGCCCGAGAAGAAGTGCTCCTCCGCGAGCACCACCTTGCCGGCGGCGACGGCCTTGACCGGGGTGCCGGTGTTCGCGGCGTAGTCGGCGCCGGTGTGAGGGCTCCGGGGCTCACCGTTGAACAGGCGCCGGCTGCCGAAGCGGCCGTCCTCGGGGAGCTTGGAGAGCGGAGGGGCGAGGGGCAGGGTGAACTGACGCTCCGACGGATGGTGCCAAAGCGCGCCGACGCGGGCACTCTCACGACGCGAGCGGTCGATGTCGGGCTGCGACAGGTGAACCTTCGAATCGTCTTGGATCGTCAGTCGCTGCTCGGGGTACGGATACTTGGCGACGCGCACCGCCGTCGTCTGCCAGCGTCCCGCGACCTCGCGCCGCAGCGTCACCGTACCCGTCGAGTTCAGGTCCACCGGGTAGAGGCAGAGACCCTCGAGGGGTTGCCAGCGGGCATCACCCAGCCCGCAGCGCTCGACCGCGGCACCGCCCCAGCGGACCACGCCACCGGGCACCACCTCCGGCGCGGAGCTCGTCGACGGCGCTGCCGCCAAACCGGCCGCGAGACCGGCAGCCGCCACGAGCATCGCCGCCATCGTCGTGACGGGCCTCGATCCCTTCGCTCCAGGCGTCCTCGTTCGCAGAATCTCCAAGCTCGGTCTCCTTTCCCCCACCCGGCGCAGGCTACAGCCAGCGCGTGATCTTGTCGCGGTAGCGCGCGTAGAGGAAGGATACCGCCAGCATCGAGGCGCCCAGGCAGAAGAACGCGAGCATGCGGTAATAGATCTCGAGCCGCGCCACGTCGAAGAGCGCCAGACGCAGCATCGCCAGCGCGAACACCGCGAGGGCGGTTCGCCGGTAGGTGCGGTCCGACCAGGCAAAGCCGGCGAGGATCAGGACCAGCGCCAGGGCGCTCCACGCCGCCGTCGTCCATGGGCCGCCGAGCTCGCGGCTAAAGGCCAAGGACACCATCCCGATGACCGCCGCCGTCGCCACCAGCACCTGCCCGTAGAGCCTACCCACCACCGGCGCCGAGCGGCACAGCTCCTCGGGCTCGTGGCGCACCAGCAGCCGTTCGAGGACCACGAGGGCCAGGAGCAGCGCCACACCGCCACCGATCAAGGCGGTGCGGAACTCCGGCTCGCTCACGGTGCGCCACACGAAGAGGCCCGAGCAGGCCAACGCAAAGAGCACCGCCGCGCGCATCGCCCAGCGGAGCCGCAGGCTGCGGCCGACGGCCACCACCAGGATGGCCAGGACCCCCTGGGCCGCCGCGCCATAGCTCGCTTGCCCGGCCACCTCCTCCCCCAGGGGTTGCAGGAAGAGACCCGCCAGCCCGAAGCCGAGCACATAGGCGTACCAGGCCGCCCACCACGCGGGGCGTTGCCGTGCCGGCCCCGAGTGCTGACGGAAGATCCACTCGACCGCACCGCCCGCCGCGAGCGTCACCGACAGCACCAGGAGCGCCAGGAGGGGCGCCGTGCCCACCGCCGTTTCGGCGCCGACGCGCAAATAGAAGAGCGGGTGCGCCGCCGTCAGGCAGACCGCGAAGCCCGCCGCCATCGCCGGGCTCTTGACCACCGCCGTCAGGCCCACGAAGAGGACCGCATAGAGCACCGTGACGAAGATCATGGCCACCGGCGACGGGAACTGGCGGAAGGTCAGCGCGATCAACAGCACCGCTCCCGCCGCCGACAGGATCACCGCCAGGGAGCGTGCGCGACGCACCAGGTGGTGATGGTCGAGAGTATCCGCCCAGGGGCCCTCCTCCGCGGCCACCTCGCCGCCGAAGCCCCGGCGAAGGGACTCCACCGCCCACCACAGCAGCACGAAGGTCACCAGCCAGAGCGCGGACGGGGACGGCCCGGGGCGCTGGTTGAAGAGCAGCTCGCCGAGCCCCACCATCCCCAACGCCAGCGCCAGCAGCCCACCCCAGGCGAAGCTCGTGCGGCGGATGCGTCGCGCCGTGGCGATGAGCGCCGCCGCCGAGGCGAAGATCAGCGTCACGGAGACCCACTCCGACATCGGCTGCTCGACCAGCTGCCGGCTGTAGAGGATGCGATAGGCGCCCATCAGGCCCAGCTGGGTGAGGAGGGCGGCCATCAGATAGGGGCTGCGACGCCACAGGGTCGCGATCAGCAGCAGACCCGACGTCAGCGACATGGCCGCCAGCGCACCCCCGCTGTGGATCGTCGCGCGGCCGATGATCAAGCCGAAGACCGCCGACGAAAGCACCGCGCCCACCGCCGCCAGCGGCCGCGCATAGCGCCGGAGCGCCGTCTCGCCCCGGCGATCGGACCAGGTGTCGAAGTCCTCGGCGCGCCGCGCCGGGCTCGAGCGGAACAGCTCGACCACCAGCATCAGACCCGCCGTCGTCAGCCCCCAGGGCCATAGCGGAGAAAACCGCTGATCGGGCAGGAGCGCGAGCCAGGTCATCATCGCCAACGCCTGCGAGAACGCCACCAGCGCGCCGAGGGCGAAGGAGCCGCGCCGGCACCGCGGACAGACCGTCAGGAGCAGCGCCGACAGCGCCGTCGCCTCGCTCAGAATCGTCCAGCGCAGGAGCGAGTGCGCCGCCGTGCCGGCGTCGAGATAGCCGAGCGCCAGGTAGCCCGTGCACGCCAGGTGGAGCAAGAGACCGAGGAGCAGATAGGGCGTGCCCCGCACCAGGCTCGCCACGCCGAGGAGGGCCCCTGCCACCGCCAACGCGGCGACACCATCGACCGCCGACGGACTGGCGTAGAGCACCGCCCAGACACCGAGCTCCGCCACCAGTACCGCCGCGACGGTGCGCCACCGCCGATCCGAGAGATGCCGCCGGCGCCAGCGTGCCGAGACCACCGCCTCACCGGGTGCCGGCCGCGGCCAGATCTCGAGGATCCACCACAGGACCGCTACCACCGCCAACACCATCGGCACCATCAGCGTCCACCAGTCGGCCCGGTCTGCCTCCGGCGGTGCCAGCGCCGGCGCTCCCGCCGCGAAGCCGCCGAGGATGGCCGCCAGCAGGCCGCCCTTGGCGAAGCGCAGGAACGACCGCCGGCGGCGACGTCCCGCGAGCGCCATCGCCGCCGCCGCGGTGAGCGCCACCAGAAGCAACGCCAGCTGGTGCACCATCCAGTGCTGCGGCGCCCGCGCCGCCGTCTCGATCCCCAAGGCCTCGCGCCACAGCAGGAGGGCCGTCGCCAGCTGCAGCCAGAACATCCCCTGGAGCACCGGCGTGCTGCCCAGGAGCAGACCGGCGGCGGCCCCCCCGGCGGCGAGCAGCGCCAAGGCCACCACGTTCCACGGCGGACCGAGGAACTTGTCGCACTGGTAGACCACCAGCACCGCTCCGGCGAGGGTCTGGAGATGGGCCAGCGGCACCGTCATGGGCCGGAAGATCCGGTGCCAGAGGAGCGACCAGGTGCCGATCTCCGAGAAGCGCTGCTCGGGGGGCAGGGGCTCCCAGTTCTCGTTCTGGCGTGCTCGCACGAAGTACACCGCCGCCATCAGCAGCACACCGACGAAGGTCGGCCACGAGTCGATGTCGCGGGCCTCGGAGAACCAGAAATGGACGAAGTTGACCAGCAGCACCACCCGCGCCAGGTGACGCAGGAAACCGAAGGCGATGACCTGCCCCATCACCAGCAAGAGCAACGCCTCCGCCGCCAGCGCCATGTTGAGCGCCAGACCACCGAGGCTCGAGAACAACCCCAGCGTGGCGAAGACCGTCGACGCCGTGACGTAGAGCGGCACGTCGGCGGTGCCCTTGCGGTGGTGCAACAGGAGCATCAGCAGCTGCACCGCCGCCAGCGGCAGGAAGAAGTAGTGCATGTAGCGCCACATCCCCGCCGAGTCCTGGAACAGCGCCGCCGCCAGGGTCGCGTAGAGCACCATCGCGGTGGGACCGATGGCGCGGCCCGTGACCCGCGCGGCACGGTCGTAGTCGCGGCGCGGCTCGCCCTCGGCACGGTGCGTGAACACCGCGTCGGCGACGAGGAAGGTGAGGTAGTAGGCGGTCAGGAACGTCAACCGCAGCGCGAAGCCGCCGGCACCCACCGCCACCCGCGTGTCCGCCAGCGCCCACAGGAAGTGCGAGCTGTAGGCCGCCACCGCCGCCAGCAGCGTCAACCGCACCCAGTCGTGGCGCAGCATCAGCGCCACCGCCGTGACGCTCAGGAAGAGCACCGCGATCATCGACAGGATGTCGGTGTCGACGCTGGCGACATAGGCCGCCACGTGGCCCAAGAACAAGGCGAGACCGGCGGTGCTCTCGGATCGCCAGCGCTCGGCGCAGGCGAAGATCGCGGTGACGAAGCCGGTCATCAGGAGCAGCGAGACCAGGAGCGGCAGACAGCGGAGCGCCGGCAGGAAGTAGGCGGCGAAGGAGGTGAAGAAGCCGAGCGCCAGGCCCCCGGCCATCATCGGCCGGGCGAAGGCCTGGAGCCGCGAGCCGTAGCCGAAGCCGACGGCGAAGAGCGCCGCCGCGCCGAGATAGCTCGCCAGAACCCGCTGCCAGGGCAGCAGCTGCGGCGCCACCCAGCGGGTCGCCAGGGCGAAGGCGATGACCACGAAGAGCAGCCCGGCGCGCAGGAACCAGACAGCGCCGATGCGGGTTTCGAGATCTTCCCGCGGCGGCCGGTCGGCGGGCTCGTGGGGGGCGCTCGCCTCGGCTGCGGCTACTCGAGGCGATGCGGCCACCGGTCGTGGCTCGGGCGCCACCTCGGTCTCAGCGGTGACCTCGCCGGTCTCGGCCCGGGATCCTTCGTCGACGACCTCGGCAGCGGCCGCAACGATCTCGTCACCGCCCTCGGCGACGGGAAGCTCGACGGGGGCCGCCGCCTCTCCTCCGCCGAGGCGGCTGCGCAGCGAGTGGAGCTCCGCCGCCAGCCCCTGGACCTCGTCGAGGACCCGACCGAGGCGCTCCCCCAGCGCGTCGATACGCTCGGTCAGCTCCCGGTTCTCAGGCTTTCGTGGCGGACCGCTCATCAAAAGAGCCTACAGGTGGGCCCGAGGCACCGCAACCGCGCGTCGGAGGCCTCGGCTACTGCGAAAACCCGTAAACGATGAGGAGCACGGTGAGGATGAAGAGCACGAAGAAGAAGATCTTCCAGGCGCTGTAGGGCCGGTCGCCCTGGACCTCACCGGTGGCGGCGTTGATCATCACCTGGAAGGACTTGCCGCGGAAGGGGTAGGCCTGGAGCCACACCGGCAGCAGCAGATGCTTGTAGGTCAGTGCCGAGTAGCTCGTGTCGATGTCGTGGACACGCTGCTCGTCGCCGCCGATATGGCCCACGGTTTCGCGGCGGAGGGTCACCTCCATCCGCCGTCGCGCGTCCTCGAAACCCTTGTCGAGGGGAATGTCATAGGTGCGAGCCAGGTACCCCGCGAGGAGCTCCTCGTCGAAGGGCAGGCATTTGTCGAGGGGCCACGGCTCGAGGACCTCGAGCCGTGCCTTGGGCAACGAGGTGCCGGCGCTCACCAAGAGATCGTCGAAGAACTGCTGGAACTCTCCCGACACCGGCGTCCATCGGACGCGTCGCTCGCGTTTGCCGTCGCGGCCCTCGACGAAATAGGCGTCGCCCCGCTCGCCCCGGTAGCGGGTGTAGGTCATCGCGTCGTAGCTCCAGAACGGCAGGTAGACGCCCTGGAAGTCGCCGGTGACGGCCATCTTCTTGAGGTCGTTGGGCGCGAACCACAGGCTGTTCACCCAGCTCCGGAGCTGCGTCTGGGCGCGGTTCTTGTCGATCTGGAAGGGCACCACCCCGTCGACGGGGACGCCGCGCTCGGTGCGGTGGACGTTCTCGCGCTGCACCGGCGAGCCGCAATAGGGGCAGCGGGTGCTGGTCAGGGTGCCGGTGAACTCGACCTCGGCGCGGCAGGCGTCGCAGATCACCACCTGGGTGCCGGCGAGGTCCGACGCCCCCGATTTGCGCAGCTCGACCAGGCGCTCGAGGGTCGACTTGAGATCCTGCTCGCTGACCTGGGTCTGGGGCGTCAGGTCCTTGGTGAAACCGCAAAACGGACAGCGCAGCTGCTGCTGCCCGATGTTGAACTCCAGATCGGCGCCGCAAGACTCGCAGGGAAAGGTCCGGCCCTTGCCCTCCGGCAGCGTCCGCCCCGCCTCCCCACCGGTGGCGGCGGAGGCGGGCAGCTCGTCGAGGCGGCTCATGATCCGGTCGGTCAGCTCGGGCGAGGTCATCGGTACCTCCCAGGCCTCGAGCACGTGGCGCTCGGGCAGCATCGGGTCGTCGTCGTGGGTCTCGGGGTCGGAGCCGGTCATGGCTACGCCTCCTCCTCCAGGTGCAGGTGGGCTCGAAGGGCGTCCTTGGCCCGCCACAGGCGGGACTTCACCGTGCCCACCTCGATCTCGAGCTCGCGCGCGATCTCGAGGTAGCTCAGCTCGTGATAGGCCCGCAGCACGAACGCGGCGCGGACCTCGGGCGAGAGGGTGCCCACGGCCCTCGCGATGGCGCGGCCGGTGCTGGCCCGCTCGCTGCGCTCGTCGGGCCGCTCGCCCGCGGCGGGGCGCTCCTCCACCAGGCAAAGCGGCGCCTCGGGGGGCCGTCGCCGCCGCAATTCGTCGACCACGGCCCGGGCGCTGATCCCCAGGATCCAGGTGCTCAGGCGCGCGGGCCCGGCGGCATCGAAGCGGGGCAGCGCCCCGAACACGCGCACGAACGCGTCCTGCACCAGATCCTCGGCCAGGCCGCAGCGCCCCGCCCCCGCCAGCATGCGGAAGGCCAGCGCGTGCACCCGGCCCTGGTAGGTCTCCACCAGCACCCGCCACGCCCAGCGCTCGCCTCGCTGGGCGGCCGCCAACGTGGCGCCATCGAGCTCCCGCGGGGGCGAGGGCTCGGCGGCGGTCGGCATCGCCACGAGGTGCACGGGGGGCTTGCTCGGAGGCTCGATGATCGATGTTCCCCTCCCCCGGGCTTTTTTTCGATCGCGGTCCCCGATGAGATTGCGCGTCAGCCGCCAAACCTTGTGGCACCCTGGCGAGGATGCTGGCCCTCGCGCTCGCCCTGCGGCTCCTGGCCCCCTCGCCCGCCTCGGCCCCCGCCGAGCCCGAGCCCGCGCCGAGCGACGTGGCGAGCGAGCTGGGCGAGCCCGCGCCCGACGACTACGCCGATCAGGCGCCGC
>JAGQSE010000456.1 GCA_020439725.1 Acidobacteriota bacterium | reverse complement strand
CCGGACCCGGACTGGTCCGAGAGGCTGGTGCGCACGCTGCAACGACCCGCGTTCCCGATCTCCCTGCTCGAGGCTCTCGGCCGGCGGTACCGACGCAACTATGCTCCGGTCTTCCTCGTCCTAGCCTTCAGCTGGATCATCAAGATCTTCCTCCACCCGCAGCCCGCGACCTCGATCTCCGAGTTCGTCACGCGGGCCGACATCGGCCCCATCGACGGTGCGTTGATCATCGGCACCGGGATCGCCTTCAACGTCGCCCTGTTGCTGCTCGGGCTCTTCACCGTCGGTCTCCGCGATTCCTCGGGCGAGGTCTTCGCGAAGACTCCGCGGCTCTTCGACCGCATCCGCGCCGCCACCCGCGAGGCCTTCGAGATCGACCTGGCCGCGATCACGCCGGGGAACTGGTCGCACAAGAAGCAGCTCGCCTATATCGTCTCGGACCATTTCGACGCCATCAGCAAGCCGTTGATGAAGAGTCTCGACCGCGGCGTGACGCTGTTGCGCGGCACCGGCATGTACAGCGGCGCGGAGCACGGCGTGATGATGGTGGTGGTGCAGGGCAAGGAGGTCGAGCACCTGAAGCGGATCGTCTACGATGCCGATCCCTCCGCGTTCGTCATCATCACCGCCGCCCAGGACGTGCTGGGCGAGGGCTGGCGGCCGCTCGATACCTGAGCCTGATCGGTCCGTCCGCCGAGGCGGAAGCTGCCGGTCGGAAACACCCGGGCCGGTCTCGCCGTACTCCTTTCCATCTCCCGGCGCTCCCCGCAGGAGCCCGCGAGTTTCCCGAAAGGAGCTGGTCATGGACGTCGCGCTGATGGACGTGCGCTTCGCGCTGCGAAGCCTGCGCAAGAACCTGTCGGTCACCGTGCTCGTGACCCTCTCCCTGGCGCTGGCCATCGCTGGCAACACCATCGCTTTCAGCTTCACCAACGGCATCCTCTGTCGGCCAATGCCGTACCAGGAACCCGAGAAGCTCTACCTGCTCGGCGAGCAGCCCCTCGACCGGCCGGTGCAGAACGTCGCACCGGCGTCGATGGCGGTGTTCCTCGACTGGCAGGAGCGGCAAACCTCGTTCTCGGGGTTGGCGGCCTTCCGCGGTGGCGCCGCGGCCCTCGAACGCGAGGGAGAGACGCCGGAGCAGGTGGCGGTGGCTTCGGTGTCGGCGGACTTCTTCCGGCTGAGCGGGGTTCCGGCGCAGATCGGACGGCTGTTCGCCGATGGCGAGGACGTGGCGGGGCGGGACAAGGTCCTGGTGGTCGGTCATCGGTACTGGCAGACTCATCTCGGCGCGTCTTCCCAGGCCCTGGGCAGCACCCTCGACCTCGACGGCGAGGACTACACGGTGGTCGGAGTGCTGCCCGAGGACTTCGAATTCCTCGATCCGTCGATCGAGCTGTGGCGGCCGCTGGTCGTCGACCGCGGCGATCTCGACCGCCAGCGGCGGGACCTCCTGGTGTTGGCGCGGCTCGCCCCCGGGGTGAGCGACGAGCAGGCGCGGGCCGAGATGACGAGCCTCGAAGAGAGGATCGCCGCCGAGCACCCGGACTCGAACCGCGGCTTCGGGATGAGCCTGGTCAACCTGCGGCGCGACATCCCCGACACGACCAACCGACGGCTCTTCGCCTTGCTCCAGGGTGCCTTGCTCTCGGTGCTGCTCATCGCCTGCGCCAATATCGCCAACCTGATGCTGGCGCGGGGCCGAGCTCGGGAGCGTGAGCTCGCCATCCGCAGCAGCCTCGGTGCCGGTCGCGGGCGGATCGTCCGCCAGCTCCTGACCGAGAGCGTGGTGATGGCGCTGGTCGGTGGCGCCGCCGGGCTCGCCCTGAGCTTCGCCGGGGTGCAGCTCATGGCGTCGGTGCTGGCCAACCGCTTGCCCCGGTTCTTCCTCCCCGTGGTCGACCAGCGCGTGCTGCTCTTCACGCTGGGAGTCACCGTGCTCGCCGGGCTGCTCTTCGGCCTCGCACCGGTCCTCCAGAGCCGTCGCCTCGACCTGGTGGACGCGCTCAAGGACGGAAGCCGGGGCGGTGGCCTGGGGCGCCGGCTCCTGGGGCGTGGCCTGGTGGTGGCCGAGATCGCCCTGGCGCTGGTGCTGCTCGGCGGCGCCGGCGTCCTGATCCGATCCTTTCTCGACCTCCAGCATCGCGATCCTGGCTTCGACACCCGGAATCTTCTGACGTTCCAGGTGCGGCTACCGGCCTCGTCGTACCCGGAGGACGCGGACCAGGCACGGGGCGCCGAGGCGCTGCTCGCCCGCCTCGAGACGGTGCCCGGCGTGAGGTCGGCGGCCGCCGGTGATCAGCTGCCGCGGAGCCCCTTCCTGGCCGAGGAGAACTTCGCACTCCCCGGGGAGGACCTGGGCGAGGGCCAGAGCTCACCCAAGACCAGCTGGTTGGTGGTCAGCCCGAGCTACTTCGAGACGGTCGGCATGGCGCTCGAGGCCGGACGGCTCTTTGCGGCCACCGATCGAGCCGACGGGCTGCCGGTGGCGGTGATCAACCACGCCCTGGCCGAGCGCTACTGGGGCGACGAGCCGGTGGTGGGCCGGCAGGTCGAGCTGCGCGGCGAGGTGCGCGAGATCGTCGGGGTGGTGAGCGACGTGCAGCACGGCTTTTTCCTCAACGACGGGGTGCCGCCGACCCTGTACGTGCCCTTGGCCCAGCATCCGATCCGCGCGCTGAGCTTCGCGTTGCGCACCGGGGTCGAGCCCCACGCGCTCACCGAGTCGGTGCGGACGGCGGTGGCGGAGGTCGATCCGCGACTGGCCCTGTCGCAGGTCCAGACCCTCGACGAGTGGGTGGCCCAGTTCTTCGTCGGTGCCCAGGTGTTCTCGGTGCTCCTCGGAGGCTTCGGGATCCTGGCCCTCTTCCTCGCTGCCATGGGTACCTATGGCGTCCTCGCGTACTCGGTGGCGCAGCGCAGCCACGAGCTCGGCGTGCGCATGGCGATCGGCGCCCAGCGGGGCGACATCATCCGGTTGGTGACGCGTCAGGGGCTCCAGCTGGCGGCGGTGGGACTGCTTCTGGGAATCCCCGGAGTGCTGGCGGTGACGCGCTTGATCAGCGCCACGATGTCGACTTTCGTCGGCATCCGACCAGTGACGGTGGTCGCGGTGGCCGGTGTCCTGGTGGTCTCGACCATCCTCGCCAGCGTCCTGCCGGCCCGGCGTGCGGCGTCGGTCGATCCCCTCGAGGCGCTTCGCTTCGAATGAACGCCGGGTGCAGCCGGTAGAATCGAGGGCCATGGAAATACAGCCCATGGACTCGACCCGCTCCTTCTACGACCGCATCAGCCGGGTCTACGACCTGCTCGCCGACCGCAGCGAGCAGGAGGCCCGCGAAGCCGGTCTCGCCGCGCTCGACGTCTCGGCCGGCGAGGCGGTGCTCGAAATCGGGTTTGGCACCGGTCACGCCCTCGTCGCCCTGGCCGAAGCGGTGGGGAAGGAGGGGCGCGTCGCGGGTATCGACCTGTCGCCGGGGATGCGAGCGGTGACGGAGAAGCGGCTCGGCGACGCCGGGCTGGCGGAGCAGGTCGAGCTGGTCACCGGAGACGCTCGGACTCTGCCCTGGAAGGACGACAGCTTTGATGCGGTCTTCCTCTGCTTCACCCTGGAGCTCTTCGAGCCCGCCGACATCCCACGCGTCCTGGCCGAGGTCCAACGCGTCCTCCGTCCGGGCACGGGAGCCGCGAAGGGCCGGTTAGGCCTCGTCAGTCTCACCGCCGGCGAGCATCCCGGACCCGTGGTCGAGATCTACCGCTGGCTGCACCGGCACTTCCCACACTTCGTCGACTGTCAGCCCATCGATGCCTCCGGCTGGCTCGAAGGCTCCGGTTTCGAGATCGAGACCGAGCAGGAGCTGTCGATCTGGGGACTCCCCGTCGCGGTGATCACGGCTCGACCCTGGGCTTCTTGACCCTCTGAACGACGGCCTCCTGCGGCTCGGCGGAGGATCCTCCCGTGCCTTCGCACCTGGTCACCGGACAGTCCTTGTCGTTCTTTATTGAAATGTATAACATGCGCGCAGTCGATAGGGCGGTAACAATGCGTGTGGCTCGATGCCGATCCTGTCGGCAGATGTCTTCGCGGAGGTGCCTTGTCATGATTCGATTCGCACTGGGTGTCGCTCTCGGCCTTGCCCTGCTCACGGGAACGTCTGCGCTGGCGGCGGAGCAGCCGGCGGCGCCGGTCTCCGAGGTCGCAGTGACCGCTGCCGCAGCACCGGCGGCAGTCCCCGCGGTCGCGCTTCCGGCGTCTCTCCTGTCCTTCGACAAGCAGGCCAAGGCCTGCCCGACCGCTCCTCAGTCGCGGGTCGGCGGCCCGCTGGCGGATGACCTCTCGGAAGCCGTCGAGCAGGAGTCGTCGAACCTGCGGCTGCCCAAGATCTGCCCGGTCGACTGCACGCCCTGCAACACTCCCGCCGACTGCATCATCGGTGGCTGCAAGGCCATCCAGTGTCCGTAGGCCGCTGATCCGCGTGCGGGCTCCGGTCCTGGAGAGCCGGGACATGGGGCCCGCGCGCCCCCTCACTCGCTCCTCCACCGGTCTCTGTACAGGTGGCTGGCACCTTCCGGCCGCCACCGCCCTCCTCGTTCCGACGATCCACCTGGGGACCACAGCACGTAGTTTCGCGAACTGGGCCGACGCCCCGGTCTAGCAGAGCTGAGGATCCGCTCGTACAAGTGGCTGGCACCTTGGGGGTGCGAGCTAAGATGTGGACATGTTTGAGCGGCTTCGATGGGCGTTCGCCTTCGTGGCGGTCGCGGGCTGGGTGGTGTCGGCCAGGGCCGAAGTGCACTTCACCGACGTTACCGAGGCGGCGGGGCTGAGCTACGAGCACGGCTACACGATCGACTTTCCCTTCGACACGCAGATCATCGCGGGTGGCGTTGCCGCCGGCGACTACGATGGCGACGGCTGGGTCGATCTCTATGCGGTGCGTGGTGACATCGGGGCGAACCTGCTCTTCCGAAACCGTGGTGACGGCAGCTTCGAGGAGGTCGGCGAGGCCGCCGGCGTGGCGATCACCGGCGAGCAGGGGAGCGGACCGACCTTCGCCGACGTCGATGGCGACGGCGACCTCGACCTGGTGATCGGTGGCATCCGCGGCACCCCGATCCGCCTGTTCGCGAACCGTGGCGACGGCAGCTTCGAGGAGGTGACTGCCTCGTCGGGGCTCTTCGCGCACCGCAACACCTTTTCGGCGGCCTTCGGCGACTTCGATCGCGACGGCGATCTCGATCTCTTCCTCAGCCATTGGGGGCTCTCCGGGGACACCGAGCACCTGTGGCGCAACGACGGCGGCGGCGTCTTCGAAGACGTCGGGCAAGGGCTCGGGGTCGGTCCGGCCTATCGCATCCGCGACTACACCTTCTGTCCCAATTTCGCCGACGTCGACGACGACGGTTGGCCGGATCTGCTGGTGACGGGGGACTTCGGCACCTCGAAGGTGTTCCGGAACCTCGGTGGCAGCGGCTTCGTCGAGACGACGGGACCCGAGATCACCGACGAGAACGGAATGGGTGCGGCGGTCGCCGACTATGACAACGACGGTGACCTCGACTGGTTCGTCTCGAGCATCTGGGACCCGTCGGGCGAGCCCGCGGGGAACTGGGGTACCAGCGGCAACCGGCTCTACCGCAACCGCGGTGACGGCAGCTTCGAGGACGTCACCGCGAGCGCCGGCGTGCGGCTGGGCTACTGGGGATGGGGGAGCTGTTTTGCCGACCTCGACAACGACGGCTGGCTCGACCTGTTCCACGTCAACGGTTTCTTTCTCGAGCGGGTGCCCTTCTTCAACGAGGACCCGTCGCGACTCTTCATGAGTCGTGGCGACGGCAGCTTCGAGGAGCGCTCCGTTGCGGCGGGCCTCGACGACCGAGGTCAGGGGCGGGGCGTCGTGTGTTTCGACTACGACCGCGACGGCGATGTCGACCTCTTCGTCGCCAACAACCGCGGGCCGGCGCGGCTCTATCGCAACGACGGCGGCGACGCCAATCGCTCGATGGAGGTCCGGCTCCGCGGCCGCGGTGGCAACACCCAGGGTATCGGGGCGCGCATCTGGCTCACCACCGGCGGTCTGACGCAGATGCGCGAGCTTCGGGCCGGCTGCAATTTCGAGTCGCAGGACCCGGCAGTGGCACATTTTGGCCTGGGAGAGGCGACCGAGGTCGATGAGCTGCGGGTGCGCTGGCCCGACGGCGACGAGGAGGTGGTGCGGAACGTACCCGCGACGCGGTTCCTCGAGCTGGTCGAAGGTCAGGTGGCTGGCACCGTGCCTGCGATTCCGACCCTGTCGACGGCAGCCTTGGTGCTTCTCGGTCTGCTGCTCGGGCTCGCCGCGACGGCCCGTCTCCGGACGCGGCGCCAGGAGCGCTAGCCGCCTCGGTTCCCGACCCTCGGCGAGCCGTCGTCGAGACCCCACGGCGCGTGGAGGCCGCCGCTGACCTCGAGATGGTCGGCGACCCGGCCGGCGGCCGCGTGGGGATCACCGTCCGAGACGTCGAGCTCGAGGGTGGGGAGAATCGAGCCGCGGACGAGCTCACGCATCTCCTCCTGCTCGTCGATGAAGCGCCCGAGGTCCTCGTATTGCGACGGGTTCCCGGACACGCGGAGCCGGGCCTCGCGTGCTGCCGCGAAGGACTCGGGACGCCGGAAGCAGAAGACCAGCCGGAAGCCCACGGCGGCCAGTCGTTCCTCGAGCCAGCCGAAGTCGTAGTCGCGGCCGGCGTAGCGGCGCTGGTGGAGCCGGGTCGACAGGTGGAAGCGGTCGACGATCCACGAGTAATAGCGCAGCTGTTCGAAGAGCCGGATCCAGGTGGCGTAGGTGTCCAGGGCGAGAGCTTCTTCGTCGGGGGCGAAGTTGATCAGCCCGCGGCCCCAGGGCGTGTCGGTGAAGCCGCACCACTCGGCCGAAACCAGCGGCGAGTGGTAGCGGTAGCGGCGCGGGCCGACGATCCGCGGGTGCTCGTTGAGGGCGAAGGCCAGTTCGGTCTTGCCGGTGAGTCGGGTGCCCTCGAGGAGGATCTTGGGACAGAGCTTCTTGCCCATGGTTCGAGTCGCTACCTCACGTGCCCCGGAGGGTCTGACCCTCGAGGTCCGGTTTTCGAGAGCCCGGGCGGCTCAGTAGGGCGAGCGACCGGCGCGCTCGTAGGTGCCGATCAGCTCGGCTTCTTCGAGGACGTGCCCGTCGATGGCCTTGAGGAGCTTGTCACGGGTGGGGCTCTTCAAGTCCGGCAGCACCGTGTCGAGGGCGAAGAGGCGCAGGACGTAGCGATGCCGGCCGATGGGTGGGCAGGGGCCGCCATAGCCGCGACGGTTCCAGTCGTTGAGGCCCTCGGCGGCGCCGCTCGGCAGCTCTCGCGACGTCAGGGCCTGGGGCAGCGCCTGGACCGACGGTGGCAGGTTGTAGAGCACCCAGTGGACCCAGCGGGTCTTGGGAGCCGCCGGGTCCGGCGCGTCGGGGTCGTCGACCACCAGCGCGAGGCTCGCCGTGCCCTTGGGGAGTCCGCTCCAGGCCAGGGGCGGCGAGATGTTGCGGCTGTCGCAGGTGTAGAGCTTGGGAATCTCGTCCTCGTGGGCGAAGGCGGGCGAGGTCAGGGTCAGAGACATGGGGCTCTCCTCGGGTGGGAGCTGCTCTCCGGCGGTCGGGGCGGGCAGGCCCAGGAGGCCGCTCATCACCCCAAGCCAGCAGCTCGTGATCAGCAGGGAAAAGGGAGCGCGCCGGTGCACGTCACCAGCGTACCGCATACGACGGGCGAGGGGGTGGTGGTAGCCTGCGCGCCATGACGTCGACGCCCAGAAACGACACCACCTCACCGCTCCTGCGGCTGTGGCGGTACGCCGCCCGCTACCGCCGCCGCACGGTGCTCGCCACCCTGTGCTCGGTGCTCAACAAGTTCTTTGACCTGGCGCCCCCGGTGTTGATCGGCGCCGCTGTCGACATCGTCGTCCGGCGCCAGGACTCGGTGCTGGCGGGCTTCGGGTTCAAAGAGCCCCGCGAGCAGCTGATCGTCCTGTCGGTGGCGACCTTCGTCATCTGGATCCTCGAATCGGTCTTCGAATACGCCTACGCGGTGTTGTGGCGCAACCTGGCGCAGACGGTGCAGCACGAGCTGCGGATCGACGCCTACGCACACCTCCAGGGCCTCGAGCTCGGATTCTTCGAGGAGCAGAGCACCGGGGGCTTGATGTCGGTGCTCTCCGACGACATCAACCAGCTCGAACGGTTTCTCGACGGGGGTGCCAACGACCTGCTGCAGGTGGCGACCACCGTGGTGCTGGTGGGGGCGGC
>JAGQSE010000455.1:2095-3988 GCA_020439725.1 Acidobacteriota bacterium | reverse complement strand
ACACCGCGGTCGATCCAGCGACGGGCTGAAGCATCTTCGGCGAAGCGTCCGGGCGGCAGGCGATAGGGCTCGGGCACACCCTCCGGATAGTCGCCCGAGATCATCCGTGACAGGTCGAGCAGCCAGGCGGTCTGCAGGCTCCGCGGAATCTGCTCCAGGAAGGCGAGGAAGAGGTCGCCGGCCTTTCGGGCGTGCTCGGGCTGGCGATGAACCCCCTCCGGAAGGATCGGCAGGATACAGCTCGCGGCGGTGTGCATCGAGATGCAGTTGGTATCCTCCGCCGCCTGTAGATGAGCCAGCCCTTGAAGGGCGATGAGGTCGAGCACCACCTCCTGCGCCGCTCCCGAACCTCGGGCGAGATCGAGGGCCGCCTCGAGCTCGACGATGGCGTCCGCCGGCTTGCCGAGCTCGAGGAGCTCCCGGCCGAGAGCACGTCGTGCTTCGAGCTCCGCCGCGGGCGGGAGCCCTCCGGTGGCCAGACGCTGGCGGAGCTGCTCTTCCGGTCGCCGCCCGAAGTACCGGTTGTCACCGGCTTCGAGGCTCCGGCAGATGGCGGCGAGCTCCTGGCCGGCCGCCGTCGTGGGTACCCGTCGGGTTCCCGGCGAAGCGGCCGAAGCATGATGCATCGCGTGGCCTTCGTGGCCGGAAGCGGCCTCCTCGGATGCAGCCTCCGGTGGCTTCGGCGGGCCACCACCGCAACCGGTAGCGGTAAGACCGAGCAGTGAGCACGAGACGCAGGCGAGGAGAAAAAGGGGGTGCTGAGATCGTCGAGCGTTCATCGCTCGGGACTATAGCAACCGACTGTCGGGCGATCGCGGCTCAGCGATCGAGCGCCGCCAGGGCCCGGCGCTGCTCGCGAGCCAGCTGCTGGTGTCCGAGGTGGTCTGCGAGACGCGCCAGCTCGGAGCGGAGCTCGACGTCGTCGGGGGTCGCCGCCACCGCCAGTACCATCTCGGCCTCGGCCTCTTCGAGACGGCCGGCGCGGGCCAGCACGACGGCCCGCAGACGCCGCGCCTCCTGGCGGTTGGGATCGAGGGCCAGGACCTGGGCCAGCTGCTCCGCGGCTTCGGCGGGCTGCCCCAGGTCCGCCAGGACCCGCGCCAGGTCCCACCGGGCCTCCTCGAAGCGGGGATCGAGGTCGACAGCTTTCTGGAGCTCGGGCAGTGCGTCATCGGGACGCCCCCGGCGGGCTTCCAGGAGTCCTATCGTGTGGTGGAGGAGAGCGTTGTCAGGCCGCTCCTCGAGGGCGCTCCGAAGCAGCTCGAGAGCTTCGTCGACCCGACCCGCCTGGGCCAGGACGAAGGCCAGATCGCGCCGTGCGGCAAGGCTCTGGGGATCCGCCGCCACGGCCCGCCGGTACTCCGTCACCGCGTCCTCGAGCCGTCCCTCGCGCCAGGCGAAACCGCCCCGCGCCCGGTAGGCCGCCGATCCCGAAGCCAGGGCGTCGACCTCCGCCAGCCACGGATCGCTCCCCTCGACCCGTTCGTTCCCTCGCTTCTCGAGCTCGCTCCGGGCGTCGGCGACGCGGCCGAGACGGCGATAGACCTGAGCCAAGGAATAGTGCACCAGCGAAGCCGCCGGCTGGAGAGCCAGGACCCGCTCGAAGCGTTTCGCAGCAAGCTCGGCATCACCCGCTTCGGCGTCGGCCCGACCGAGCTCGAACAGGGCTACGGCGTTGGCGGGATCGAGCTCCAGGGCGCGTCCGAGAGTCCTGCGCGCCGCCTCGACCTCACCCATGTCGAGGTGAACCCGGCCACGGGCGATGAGCGCCGGTACCAGATCCGGCCGCAACCCGAGGACCTGGTCGAGAGAGGACCCCGCCGCTGCCAGATGCCCGCGAGCCTCCTCCACCGCTGCCAGCAAGTAGGGCCACCGTGGCTCCGCCGGATCGAG
>JAGQSE010000455.1:1459-1967 GCA_020439725.1 Acidobacteriota bacterium | reverse complement strand
TCGACCTCGCGCCGCCGGGTCTCGAGCTGCGTGCGGACCGCCGCTTCCATGGTCTCCAGAGGGGGCGCAGGAACCGGCCGGATCGTTCTTCCGTTCGTAGCCTCCGAGGTCCCGATGCTTGCGCTTTCGGGACCACCCCCGCCACACCCCTGGCTGCTCACCATCAAGAGGCACAGCCCGAGCAGTCCCAGCCGGCCCGACGACGCGATCCAGCGAGCCCCGACCCAGGCGCTCATGGCAGCGCGTCTCCGCGCCCTTCCTCGAGGGAGTGATACCGCCCCACCTCGAGTCCCTTCCAGGTCTCGACCCTGCCATCGAGCCAATGAACCTCGACCCGATCGACGGCCGTGGCGTCGCCGAGCCCGACGACCACTCGCGGATCGCTGCTCGAGGCGTAGCTGCCATCGCTGCGGACGCGGCGCCAGATCACCTCGTCACCGGAGAAGACTCCGACCCTGGCACCCAGGGCATCGCGCCCCTCGCCGGAGACGAGACGCAAACCGATCCA
>JAGQSE010000455.1:0-1323 GCA_020439725.1 Acidobacteriota bacterium | reverse complement strand
CCGGCCTGGCCGCTGACGTCCTCGAACCGGCCTCCCCCGAGGTTGTGGAAGAGCTGGTTCCTCTGGTGCAAAGGATAGGGGTCGCCACGACCGGCGAGAGAATCGAGGATCTTCACCGCCCCGTTGACCACCAGGAGGTCGAGGCGACCGTCGTTGTCGTAGTCGAGGAAGCCGGTACCAAAGCCCGTTGCCTCGATGCTCGGAGCGCCGAGCCCCGATCGGAGCGAGGCGTCCTCGAAGGTACCCGAGCCGTCATTGGTATACAGCGTGTTGGTCTCACGGGTCAGGTGGGTGAGGAAGAGATCCTCGTCCCCATCGCCGTCGAAGTCCGCCGCCGTCGCTCCCATGCTCGCTTCGGCCAACCCCGACGCGTTGACGCCGGCACCGCCGAGCAGCGCCTCATCGCGGAAGGTCCCGTCGTGCTGGTTGATCCACAGCTGGTTGGGCACACCGTCGTTGGCGACGTAGAGATCGAGCCAGCCGTCACCGTTGAAATCCGCCGCCACCGCTCCGAGGGCCGGCCCGTAGGCGGTCAGGAGACCTGCCGCCCCGGTGACGTCCTCGAAGCTGCCGTCGCCGCGGTTGTGAAACAGACGATCGGTCTCCGGCGGGTATGACGCCGGACCGCAATAGTCACGCGCCCCGGTATCCGAGAAGCACTCTTTCTCGTTGCCCGGAGACAGCTCGACGTAGTTCCCGACATAGAGATCGAGCCAGCCGTCGCGATCGAAATCGAAGAAGACCGCGGGGACGCTCCAGCGCAGATCACCGGTGCCCGAAACGACGGTGACGTCCTCGAAGCTACCATCGCCGCGGTTGCGCAGCAGCTGATTGGCACCGTAGTTGGTGAGATAAAGGTCGACATCGCCGTCGTTGTCGTAGTCCGCCGCCGCGACCCCCATGCCATAGCCCGAAGCGGTCAGCCCCGTCGCGGTCGTGGCGTCGTCGAAACGCAGGCCATGACCTTCTTCGAGACGGTTGCGATAGAGGCGATCGGTGAAGGGCTCCGGATACGTCACAGGATCGAGCAGCGGCCGTGTCACCCCCGGAAGTCTCCCCCCTTGGACCAGGTAGAGATCGAGGTCACCATCTCCATCGAAATCCGCCATCGCCGCTCCCGAACCCATCATCTCGGCGAAGTGGAGGCTCCCCACCCGACCGTTGACGTGACGAAAGTCGAGCCCCACGACCTGGCTGACGTCGGTAAAAACCTCCCCCGGCGCCGCCGGCGGAATCTTCCCCTCCCCACCACACCCGAGAACCAAGAGCCCCACCACCCCCCAAGGTGCCAGCCACTTGGTCAATCGAGTCTCAGAAGGTGCC
>JAGQSE010000454.1 GCA_020439725.1 Acidobacteriota bacterium | reverse complement strand
CAGCAGGAGATCCAGACCTTCTTCTCCTACTTCGCTGGGCCACCGACCTGCGAGCCGGCGATCGCGCTGCCACAGCACTAGACGGGCCTACACGAAGAAGCGCCCCGGGATCGGCTCCCGGGGCGCTTCGCGTTCAACTCAGTGGCACCGCTCGGGCGATGCCTGGAAGAGGTGGGTCGGCCTCAGTCCCGGCGTCGCCGCGCGCGCCGGCGGCGGTTCGGCCGGCTGTCGGGTCGTCCTGCGCCCTCGGCGCTTCGCGCCTGCTGGGCACCCGGGCGACCCTCTCCGCCTCCCGCCGCAGGCCGGGCAGGACGACCGTCGGCGCGCCGAGACGGCTGGGTGCCCCGCGTCTTCCGCGCCTCCTCCTTGGCCTGCGCCCGCGCCCGCTCGTCGCGCTTGCGCGCCCGGATCTCGGCGATGCGCTCGCCGATGGGGATCTCGAACCGACCGTGCGGCTTGGCGTTGTAGTCGAAGCCGTCGATGCGCAGCCGCTGGAGCTTGCTCCCGACCGCCCGCTCGATGGCCCGGAGCTCCCCCTCCTCCGAGGGCGAAGCGAAGGTCAACGCGGTCCCCGTCGCGCGGGCGCGCGCGGTGCGGCCGACGCGGTGGATGTAATCCTCCGCCTGGCCCGGGACGTCGAAGTTGATGACGTGGGGCAGCGCCTCGATGTCGATGCCCCGCGCCGCGATGTCGGTGGCCACCAGCACCTGGAGCCGCCCGCCCTTGAACGCCGCCAGGGCCTTCTCGCGCTGCGGCTGGCTGCGGTTGCCGTGGATCCGGTCACAGGTCACGCCGGCCTTGTCGAGGAACTCCGCCAGCCGGTTGGCGCGATGCTTGGTGCGGGTGAAGACCAGCGCCGTCTCGACATGGTTGCGGCGCAGCATCTCGAGCAACAACATCGGCTTCAAGGGCTCGGGAACCGGCAGCACCACCTGCTCGATCCCCACCGCCGGGGCCGCCTTGCGGGCCACGTCGATCCGCGCCGGCTCGTCGAGAAGCTGCTGCGAGAGGTCGACGATGGGCCGCGGCAACGTCGCCGAGAAGAACAGCGTCTGCTTCTTCGCCGGCAGCTGCGCGAGGACCCGCTTGACGTCGGGAAGGAAGCCCATGTCGAGCATGCGGTCCGCCTCGTCGAGGACCAGGACCTCGAGCTGATCGAAGCGGCACCACGCCTGGCTCAGGTGATCGAGCAGACGGCCCGGCGTGGCGATGACCACGTCGACGCCGCGGCGCAGGGCGCGCTCCTGGGGCCCGGGGTTGACGCCGCCGAAGACCACCGCCGAGGTGAGCCGGGTATGGCGAGCGAGGGCCTTCATCTCGTCGCCCACCTGGGCCGCCAGCTCGCGGGTCGGCGTCAGCACGAGAGCGCGCAGGCCCTTGCCGGGCCGGTCGAGGAAGCGCTGCAGGACGGGCAGCAGGAACGCCCCGGTCTTACCGCTGCCGGTCATGGCAGCGGCGAGCAGGTCGCGCCCCTCGAGGGCCGGGGGCAGGGCCTTGGTCTGGACGGGAGTAGCCTCGGTCCAGCCGAGATCGGAGATCCCCCGCAGCAGCGAGGGGTGAAGGTCGAACTCAGAAAATTTCACGTACGAGTGTCCTCAGCGGCGTACACCTGCCCTGTGGCGGGGCACCGCGGATCGTTCCGGCGAACTGGAAGATGAATAAACGGGAGACTTGCCGGGAGGCTGCCGCTCGGGCCCGGAGGGCCCATCGAAAGGACCGAAGACCGGCAGCCGGGCTCCCGTCGGGAGCGGCGCCAAGGTCTCGGCTGTGCGGACAGTCTCACAGCGCCTCGAGGAAAGCAACCCCGGCTACATCCCAGACCACGCACCTCCAGTCCTGGGTCGAGCGCTACAATGACCGGGCGCCCCATGAATGGCGGCTGATTCTGTCCATCCATTCCCAAAGGAGATCCTCGCCATGGCCGATCGGGCTCCTCAAAGCTTCGAGAACCACTCCAAGTACACCCCCCTCTACCACTTCATCCTCTTCCCGCTCTTCACCCTCTACTTCTTCTGGAAGGTTTACCTCATCTTCGCCCGGCCTTCCATCGACTCGCTCTTCGAGGGTTTCGCCGCCTTCGGCTTCCTCGGCATCCTGTGGGTGACGCGGATCTTCCCGCTGACGGTGCAGGATCGGGTCATCCGGATCGAGGAGAGGGTCCGCCTCCAACGCCTGCTGCCACCCGAGCTCGCCGGCCGCATCGGCGAGCTCAGCCGCCGCCAGTTCGTGGCGCTTCGCTTCGCCCCCGATGCCGAGGTCCCCGAGCTCTTCCCCCGCATCCTGAACGGCGAGCTCAGCCAGCCGGCCGACATCAAGAAAGCCATCGACACCTGGCGCGCCGACCACTTCCGGATCTAGCCGCGCGCTCCCCCGATCTCGCCGGGCGCTATACTCCCGGCAACAGGCAGCCTCGCGAGCCACGGCCCCCACAGGCTCCGGCCCCGCGAGTCCCCCGGCGCCCTCCGGCGATCTCCCGAGATCCCAGAGGGCCGCCGGATTCCCCATCCGCCGTTCCCCACCCCGCCGATTGCAACCGCCCCCCCGATCCCCTACAATCGCGCCTGCTCCGGCGGTCCCCAGACCCACCGGACCGCCCCCAAGCCACCGTAGCTCAGTTGGTAGAGCAGCTGATTCGTAATCAGCAGGTCGTC
>JAGQSE010000453.1 GCA_020439725.1 Acidobacteriota bacterium | reverse complement strand
CTGACCATCATCGCCACCGCCCTGGTCGACACCGGCAGCCGCATGGACGACGTCATCTTCGAGGAGTTCAAGGGTACCGGTAACTGCGAGATCCACCTCGATCGCAAGCTGGTCGACAAGCGCGTCTTCCCGGCCATCGACATCAACCGCTCGGGTACCCGCAAGGAAGAGCTCCTGATGTCCGAGAACGAGCTGCGGCGGGTCTGGGTGCTGCGCAAGGTTCTCAATCCGCTGTCGACCGTCGAGAGCATGGAGCTCCTGCTCGACAAGCTGTCCAAGACCAAGTCGAATCAAGAGTTTCTCGACGCCATGTCGAGATAGTCCGAGCCTTGCCCAAGCTCCGCGTCGGGGTTCCGCCCGAGCTCTATGGACGGCCCCTGGCGTGGGGTTTCCTCAAGGGTCACCACGGTGACCTGTTCACGACCTCGGTTCATCCCCAATCGGTGATCGCCCAGCTCCTCGATCGAGGGAGCCTGGATGTCGGTCTGGTCAGCCCTCTTGACCTGCAGCGTTTCGAGGGCCTGTCGGTCTTGCGCGATCTGTGCGCCGCCGCCCATGGCCCGACCGGGATCCTGCGGCTGTTCTCGACCCGGCCGGCGAGCGAGGTTCGGCGGGTGGCCGTCGAGCATCACGCTCGCACCTCGGCCCTGCTGCTCCGCATCTACTTCCTCGAGCGCTTCGGGGTCGAGGTCGAGGTCGAGCCGAAGCGGCCGGTCCTCGGGCGTATGCTGGTCGACCACGACGCAGCGCTCCTCACCGGTGACGTGGCGCTCCAAGCGAAGGCCGACCCGGGGGTCGAAGCCATCGACTTGGCGGAGGAGTGGCGCCTGTTGACGGACAGGCCCTGGGTCTTCGCGCTCTGGGCGGTGCGCGACGGGGTCGAGCTTCCCGATCTGCCCTTCTACTTCAAGAGCAGCCTGCGCTATGGCCTGTCGCTGATGGGCAGCCTGGTGCGCGAATCCGCCGCCGATCTGGGACTCGAAGTGGCCGAGGTCGAGCGGAGCCTCGACGGCCCCATGGGATATTTCCTGCGCGACGCCGAGATGGCAGGCATCGACGAGTTCTTCCGGCGGAGCGCGTCGCTGGGTCTGATCGACGGTCCCCGCCCGGTCTCCTATCTCTCCTGACGGGGCCCAGCCCCGAAGGGCCCCACCTCTGGGCCCTACTCCCAGGGAATGTCGGGCATCACGAGGTCCTCGACCTCCTCACCGCCACCCAGCACGGTCCGCTCGAGGATCTCGTCGACGTCACCGGCGGTGACGTGGGCGTACCACGTGTTGTAGGGCCAGACAGCCACCGTCACTCCCTGGCTGCAATGCTTGAGACAGCCGGTGCGGTTGACCATCACCCGGTCGCGGACGCCGAGCTCGCGGACGCGGTCCTTGAAGCGATGGTAGACCTCGAGGCCACCGGCCGCCGAGCAGCACGGCTTGGCAGCACCGGCGGGGCGCTCGTTGAGGCAGACGAGAACCTGGATCTCGGGCTTGGGCATGGCGCGGATCCTATCGCGGCGCCGGGCTATACTCGGTCCTCGGTCTCCGAACCCCCGCCATGAGTCGCGCCACCGCCCTCGTCCTGCTCG
>JAGQSE010000452.1 GCA_020439725.1 Acidobacteriota bacterium | reverse complement strand
CGGAAGGCGCCGGGAGTCTTGCGGCGCGCGATGTCCTGCGGCGGCGCGACGAAGAGGGTGCGGGACTCGGTCACGGTGCTCAGACCCGCGCCGGCGATGACGGCGTCGAGGGCCTCGTCCGCGGGGAGGTTTCCGACGAAGAGGCTCAGCGGCTGGTCGAGGTCCCGCGGGTAGGCGATGGTCCGGTCGGAGAGCAGACCCAGCGCGCAGAGGATCGTCGGGAGCTCCTGGTCTTGGAGGAAGATCGAGATCGGTTCGGCGCTGTAGCGACGGGGGAGGAGCCCGGAGAGCTTCGTTCCCGACGTCGAGACGCGGTACATGGGCCCCGGGCTGAAGCCCACACCGTTCCGGCTCAGGGCCTCGAGCAGCTGGTCGACGGTGACGTTCTCGGCATCGAAGCTCAGGCGCTCGGTGGTTCCCGGCTCGACCACGAAGCCACGGCCCGGGAGCGCGGTCAGCTGGTAGAGCACGTTGAAGACGTCGGCGACACCGACGTCGCGCAGGTGGAGCGTCAGCCCACCGTCCTCCGGCGCCGTGTCGCCCGCGATGTCGAAGTGTCGGGCGGTCGATTCCGCCGGCAGCGCCGGCGCCTCGCAGCTCCGATCGGTGCGGGCGTCGAACAAACCGAGCCCGACCAGCCGCTCATCCACGGGCTCACCGTCGCCCAAGGTCGCCTTGATCGAGAAGCGCTCGCACGCACCCATCGCCGAGACGCGGCTCTCCAGGATTCGTAGACCGGCCGTCGCCAGAGCCGGTTGCACCGCGCCGCGGGCCGCGGCCCCGCGCGTGACCCCCTCGACGAGCACGACCTCGCCGTCCTTCGACACCGCCGTCAGCGCCAGCGGCTCCTGACCGAGCTGTGCCTCGAAGCCGTCGAGGGTGTCGGTCAGGACCGCTGGGGAGGGTAGCGCCTGGAGCTCGGTGAGCAGCTGGTGGGTCCGCCGGAGCTCCTCGAGCCGTGCCGCGAGGAGCTGCGACGGATGCGTCGCGGCGGTGTCGGCTGCGGCTTCCGGAGCGGTCGAGTAGCAAGGGTAGAGGAGCCGCAACGAGTAGCGCACGCCATCGGCGGAGGCCGCGAGATCCGCCGTCTCGAGGCTCACCAGCCGGTTGAACTGTCCGACCCGCGACAGAAAGTCGTGGACCTGCTCATAGGTTGCCTCCCCGGAGTAGCTCCACCGCGCGAGCACGACGTTCGAGGGACTGCCGTCGCCAAGCTGCGCCCGCTCACTCGCCGTCGACCGCCGCACCTCCACCGGCTTGAGCCCCGAGATCGCCGCGGCCCGTTGCCGCAGCCTCCCTTCTTCCTCCGCGGCCTCCGCGCACGGTGGCACCCGCCGCAGCAGCTGGTCGACCTGGGCCTCGAGAGCATCGAGCTCGTCGCTCGGCGCTTGAGCCCGCACGGCCGGACCCCACGCGATCCCGATCAGCCCCAGCAGGAAGCTCGCGAGCCATGGCGTGAGTCGGTTGAAACGATCCAAAGGGCGACGATGCGAGCCTCGCGTGTTCTCCACTCGACCTCCCGAGAAAGCTGGTTGAGGACTTCGCGGCAGCCTACGTGGAGAGAGAAAAGAGAGTCAATCGCCCGGCGCGATGGCTTCGACCCCGACGCCCCGCCCTTCACCCAGGTCAGGGAGCGAGTGGGATCGACATCGCACCGCCGGCTTCGGTCTCGATCTCGATCCCCGACTCGTCCACCGCGACCACCCAACCGTCGAAGAACGTCTGGCCGGTCTCGAGCGGGCGCAGGCGCCGGCCTACGGCGTAGACGTACGCCTTCCAGCCGCCATCGGCCCGTGCCACGCCGGCGAGGTGGAGGTCGGCTGCGGCGAA
>JAGQSE010000451.1 GCA_020439725.1 Acidobacteriota bacterium | reverse complement strand
GGCCTGCGCCTGCTGGAGAACTTCTGCCGATGGAATCCCTGACCCGCGACACCGAGACCTCCACCCCGCCCAAGGTGCTCCACGGGCTGCCGGAGACGGTGATCTTCTGCAAGCGCTGCGTCATGTCGAACCAGCGGCCGTCGACCTCGCCGGAGCTGCGCAAGCGCGACAGCCGTATCGAGACCGCCGCCTTTGGTGAGGACGGCATTTGCCACGCCTGCCGGTTCGCCGAGCTCAAGGCCACCATCGACTGGCAGGCCCGCGAGGAGCAGCTGCTGCGTCTCCTCGACCGCTACCGGCGGAGCGACGGCGGCTATGACGTCGTGGTCCCCGGCAGCGGTGGCAAGGACAGCGCCTACGTCTCCCACGTGCTCCGCGAGCGCTATGGCATGAACCCGCTCACCGTGACCTGGGCACCGCACATCTACACTGACATCGGCTGGCGCAACTTCCAGGCCTGGATGCACGTCGGCGGACTCAACAACCTGCTGTTCACGCCCAACCCGCGGATCCACGGCGTGATGACCCGGCTGGCCTTCTTGAACCTGCTCAACCCGTTCCAGCCCTTCATCATCGGCCAGAAGAACCTGGCGCCACAGATCGCCCTCAAGTATGGGGTCAAGCTGATCATGTACGGCGAGAACCAGGCCGAGTACCACAACAAGCTGTCGGAGACCCAGTCACCGCTCATGAGCCCCGACCACTACACGGGGCAGCCGGGTCAGAAGTACTACTTCGGCGGGGTGCACCAGGACGAGCTCGGGGCCTATGGCATCCACCGGCCGGATCTCGAGCCCTACCTGCCCATTTCCCTCGCCGAGGCCGAGAGCGGCGGTCTCGAGCTCCACTACATGTCCTACTACCACCGCTGGGTGCCGCAGGAGAACTACTACTACGCGGTCGAGCACTGCGGCTTCGAGCCCAACCCCGAACGCTCGGAGGGTACCTACTCGAAGTACGCCAGCCTCGACGACCGTATCGACGGCTTCCACTACTACACGATGTTCATCAAGTTCGGCCAAGGCCGGGCCATGAACGACGCCGCCCACGAGATCCGCGACGGCCACATCACCCGCGAGGAGGCCGTGGCGCTGGTGCACAAGTACGACGGCGAGTTCCCGAAGAAGTACTTCGGCGACTTCCTCGAGTACACCGGCCTCACCGAGGACGAGTTCTGGCAGGCCATCGATCGCAACCGCTCCCCGCATCTCTGGGCGAAGCGCGACGGCGAGTGGGTGCTCCTGCACCAGGTCTCCTGAGGACCCGGCCCGACCCATGTCCCTGCGCGTCATCGCCCGCCTCGACATCAAGGGGCCCAACGTCGTCCGCGGCATGCACCTCGAGGGGCTGCGCGTGGTCGGCCAGCCCGAGGAGATGGCCGCGCGCTACTGTGCGGCGGGGATCGACGAGCTGATCTTCATCGACACGGTGGCCACCCTCTACGGTCGCAACCACACGCTGGCGGTGGTCGAGAGCACCGCCGAGCACGCCTTCCTGCCGCTCACCGTCGGGGGTGGCATCCGCACGCTCCAGGACGTCGACGACGTGCTCCGCGCCGGTGGCGACAAGGTGACGTTGAGCTCGGCGCCGGTGCGCGAGCCAAACCTCATCACCGACATCGCCCAGCGCTTTGGCAGCCAGTGCGTGGTCTCGGCCATCGAGGCCAAGAGCACCGGACACGACTCCTGGACGGTACTGATCGAGAACGGCCGCGAGCCCACCGGTCTCGACGCTGTCGAATGGGCGCGGCGATGCGCCGACCTGGGCGCCGGCGAGATCCTGCTGAC